>CALCEF010000064.1 GCA_937901365.1 uncultured euryarchaeote
ATTCATCATATCCCAAACCTCCTGAGTCCTCATGGCAAGGAACGTCGGCATTCAGATCACATGGCCAATCGATGACTTTGACGATTGGGACAAAAGTTGTTTCACCGTTTGTATCAAACTCCTCAGGGAACCACCAAGTCAATTGGAATCGTATATCCAGATAGAGGATGCTGTTGTTGGTTGGTTCGGTCGTTGCCGAACTGTAGAGATTCGAAACGGCTACTGCAGTGCTACCCGATTCAAGATGCATGATGTGGCCGTCTTCAGGACGGGTAAAATTGGCCCAAATCGATGCGCGCTCGTCATCGAAATCCTCAACCAGAGAAAGATGAACGGATTGAATGTCTTGCCAACCATTTCCATCTCCAATCAGCAATCGCGCCACATATTCGGTACCTGGGTGAAGTGGAGATTCCGCATCGTGACCAAGAATTGTTGAGTTGATCGTCTCAATCACCGGAGAAAATTCTTCACGAATGGAATAAGTCACCAAATCCGCATCCCAGTCTGGTGTAATCAAAGAACCAATGCCACAAGGGGTTGGTACATCCGGACAAACGGGTCCACCACCTCTCGCGAGAACATTTTGCTGCTGATCTTCTCCACTCACATAGAATGAGACCTTTTCTCCATGCTCGTTTGAACTGTCATCGATTATTCCGCTGAAAACGTTGAGGCCACCAGGTAAGCGTTCAGGTGACCTTAGTAGAGAGGTACGATATTCATTCGCATCTGGAAGAAGATTGTAGTTCAAATCGTCCTGCGCCTCAACCCAATAATGCAGTGTGATTTCAGTTGGTGGATCAACGGAGTCTTCAATGGTGATACTGATGGATTGTGAACCCGCATGGACCTCAATGCCATCGTCAGGTGTGGCACCCATCACCAATGGACTATTACCATCAAGAACGATTCTCATCGTGTTGAAATTGGGGTTCACGTAGTTCGAACCATTTGGTAAATCAACTGCTGAAAGTTGGAACAACATGCCACCTTGGCTGGATTGAATAGGAGTTTGGAAAGTCATGTAATATTGACCGTGTGCTGGATTCGCCTCCAGCATGAAAATCTGAGATGCGTTAGCCATTGGTTGTCCATCTAACCCCAAGTTTTGGCCAGACAATTCAAGATTAAATTGACCTGCTTGTGGAGATAATGTCGTTCCTTCAAATGCAATTGTGCCACTGAATGTGAGGTTGGTTCCACCTCTCATCCAATCGTATGGCAAAAGTTCTCGACCAGATTCATCGACCGCTGAAATTTCTAGGAGTTGTATGTCATTTTCCACACGGAGATTCAAGCTCTCTGTTTGGTAATTATCCACTGCCAAACCAAGATCATCAATGACAGTGATATTCATCTCCGTCGAGGATTCATCGTCCCAACCCCACTCAGCACGAATCGGCATGCGAATGCTGACGATGTCAGCAGCATTGGTCACCGAACTACAGTTCCCACCATCGAAATGTACGATTCCATCGACATCAATCTCCTCCGTGCAGGAATCTCCGATTTGCCATCGCAGTAGTGGATCTGCACCGTGACTCGATTGAAGAGACATGTCGACTTGTTGGAGGTTGGTAGCATCATCTCCAATCGCAATCCGCGTGACAAGGATTCGGTTCACACCATCGGGAACCAGCATCCCTCCGTCAAGTGTGGCGTCTAGTACGCGTGTTCGGTAGCGATATGTGATGTCCAAATCGGACAATCGGACTCGGCCGGGGCTGGCGGCTCGAATCGTCAGTGTGATGTTGACTGTACCCTCACCATTTTGTGGGATTTCGTCGTTGAGCGCATCGACCATGGCCTGACCACTAACGACAATCGGATCCTGTAATCCACCAGATCCTGTATACTCGTCGCTACCATCATCGCCGACATCGATTCGGACCGCACTCGGATATCCTTCCTCAAAGTGTAAGGTCAATTCGTCGATTGAAGGTGTAATCGATGATGTGCTTGTATTCAAAGCGATTTTGTAAATCAACTTGTTTCCAACGCTTGTACCCCAATCGATTTCAACGTCATTTTCGGCGAAAACCCAGTTCTGCCCATCGTCGTTGGATACCATCACAGCGGCGGTCGTTCCAGTCGGTTCAGTAGCGGTCCAAGTGGCTCGCATGCGGCCGACCTGGGTCCCAGTTGACAGTGTAGGAGATTCCCATTCACCTGCTGTTTCATACTCTGAAGCATAATCGACAGAAACCCACCATGAAACCGCGGTTGTACCAACCAACTGAACTTTCCATTTCAACTGGGTTCCTGGATAATCAAAGTGGACAGTTTCATTGTTTGTCACTGGGACCCAATGTGTGCCACCATCAGCGCTAATCCAATATTCGACACGATCTCCAGCAGCACTGGTCGTCCACGAGACTTCCATGTTGGCTGCAACCACTTCGTCATCGACGTCCATGGTTTCACTGACCCAAGTCGATGTTCCCGGTTGGGCTGTAATCAAGTAGGAAATACCACTACCAAATTCTCGATAGCGCTGACCTTGGGTCCAAGAGTAATGATCCAGCGTATTCAATCTCTGTCCATCATAATCGACACCATATCCATTCGCTGAGATACTTGTCGTTCCGGTTTGCTTGGTTAAAACGCTACCAGGGTCACCGGTGATTGCGAAGCACTCCAAATTGTCGGAATTCCATGTTTGATATGTTCGGAACCAAAACACGTCACCATGAACGGCCATTCCTCGAACCTGACCACTGGACATGAAATACGTGTAGTAATCAGTGCTGTTCCTCTCAAACCCACCATTGCCATCAAATTCGTATTGAATCACAGATTTTCGAACCCCATGATTGACCCAAATGGCATCTCTAGTTCGATCGTAGGAAATCGCCGTGTAATCGCCATAACCACCCGTACTCACATCATACGAAGAAATGCACTTCCAAGCGAGAGGGTGGCGGATGTCCCATTCTACAATGCGATGATATTGAACAGAATTCTGGCCACGATAAGCAGAGATGATTCCAAAGGCCCTCTCATCATCTGTAATGGCCCAATCTCGCCATCCATAGGCTTGCCAAGTACTGGCCAAAGATGGGATGGAACAAGTGCCAATATCCAAATCCGGTCTTAGCGCCTGATTGTTCGGCCCAGTCGTCATCTGTGAACCGTTGTTTGTGTACAATACCTTCATGGTATTCTTGAGAGTGTTTGAATCCCATGTTGAGGCGAAAATCATGTCGCGATACACGAATGCTGCTCCATTGTAGGTAGCCAGTGTTCCAGATGCCAATGAAAGCTGGGAACTGAACCGATTTTCGCTAACGTTCGTAGTATGTGGCTGGCGAATTGAATATGTGGCATTGTCATACCAAGCGCTGGAACTCGCAGGAGATGATTCGGTGTCATGAGGTTCAAACCAATTGCTTTGATCCTTCATCGAAAGTGTGACTGAGTCGCCGCGAGTGTCGATTGAAATCGCGTTTCCTTCTTCCCAATCGCCACGGTTTGTATCGGTAATGCTACTCCATCCCGTTGCTGAAGCACCCGAAATCGTAACTTCGGCACCTGTGACTTCAGCACCTTTCGGTATTGTCACCTGAATATTACGAGCAGGGGTACCTGATTGATACAGGGCAATCGCTTCAGATGAGCCGTCAGCAAATGTGTAGATGTGGCGGGCACCGCCGCTCGTGGATTCTACTTCATCAAAGACCAATGTGGATTCAGTCGGAGATTGTATTGCGGCGGCAAAAAGGGATATCAAGAACAAACTAAGCAAGAGGATGCTCTTGAAAATTGATTTTTTTTCAGCCCCCATTGCTCCCCCCCACGAGGCTACGACACAAGGTCTGACCTATCAAACTCTTGTTGTCGGGTCAGGCCCCTTAGGGGCCGTGACCCGGTGGTGTTCAACTGGTTGTTCGATCGTCGTATCGAATGGGTGAGCCGCCGTTGCCACGAATGCCATCGACCATGTCATCATCAATCTCAAACCAATCATTCAGCCAATCACCGTCTGTGTCGTAATTGGTTGGATCGGTTCCGTCGGCGATATTATCGCCATCAATGTCAAGATTCCACCAACCCCAAACATACTCTCCTTGCCCAACATTAGGGAAGCGATCAAACGAACCCCACCGTCGTTCCCAATCATCGGTCCAGTCACCTCGACAAATCGTCACATCATCGGTTTCATCGAGAACCATGTAATCAACATCATTGTCGAAAACGATGTGAGCATAGAGATCGTCGGTTAAATTGATTCTATACATTCGGAAATAGTTCGCATAGATATCATTCTGTGTCCCTGTTTGGAGTAGATATCCGCGCAATTGCCACCACTCTGTTATCTGTTCACCCTCGTAGAGTAATGGTGAACCACGAACCTGAGTTGCACTCGCTAATGTCGTATTACCATAGAATTCTTGGAAATTGTTGTATGGCAGATAGATACAAGTTGGACCCGAACAATCCCAGCCACCATCATTGTCAGGATCTTCTGTTGCATCGGATGAATCGCGAGGGTCGAATGTGGCCCAAGTCCATTCCATGTTCGGTCGTGCCAGATTCATTCCCGTCACATTCAACGGCTTCTTTGTGGCACCGAAATCTTCCCAGACCACTTTGATGTGTAGGAAAGAGGACCAATTGTCATTCGATTCGTTCCAACCTTTGTCGTGTTCCCACCAATCTGGAAGCATGTCTCCATCGGTATCTGTATCAATTGGATTGGTTCCAAATTTGTAGACTTCTTGTCCATCTGAGAGTGCCCATGAATAATCGTATGCAGTGGTGACTCCACCCGAATGCTCCCGGACCTTCTGAACTGCATCCCCATCCGTGTCATTGGAAATCGGCAAAGTACCCAAATTCCACTCTTGAATATTGGTGAAAAACAGCGGGCTATTTCCTGGAGAAATTTGCTGACTAGAATCGTATGGAGTAAAGGTGCGGGAATCCCATGAACCCTGTTGAGCCGGGGTGTCTCCCGATGTTCGATCATACCACCCATCGGCATCTGGATCGTAATTGACATCCAGTGGATTCACAGGGTTCAAACTCCATCTCCAACTGTTCATCGGCAGAGTTTCAGAATATCGCGAATAGCAGAATTCCCAGCCATCGGGCATCGTGTCACCATCTGAATCGGGATGGGTTGGATCTGAAATCCCCAATAAGCTCAGGTTCCAGTTGTCTGAATAGGCCTCATTGATTCGAACCATACGTTCGCTGCTCATGACGTCCTTGGCGACAAACAAGTCGTACAATACACTGCGAGCATCCGATTCGGTCATACCCAATTCTTCTTCGTGTGCAGTCATCGCATCGCGACCATAACTCACCAAACCGAATTCAACCGGTATTGTGAATCGTTGATCGAATCGGCCATAAATTCGGGCCTGATATTCAGCCAAATTATCGTAGGATTCATTTTCATCAATTTCACCATCCCCATTACAATCCCATGAATCGTTATCAGAATCAAAATCGACATCTGCAGCTGTCAGTGGGTTCATTTCCCATTGATTTCCATCTAAGTCCCACTCAGTGAACCAATACTCGTATCCATCAATCATCTGATCACTGTCCGTATCGTTGTTTGTTGGATCTGTAATTCCAATAATGGTCGAAAGAAGTGGAGGTGGTGGAATCGCTGGATTGCTTCGCCAATCTAGATACTGCTGAGAGGCGATCATAGCACGATTGCCCTTCGCAAATAGCATCGAATTGATACGTTGCAAAAACGCATTCTCATTCTGAGCAATGGCTTCCTCCCACATGCGTGGAGCATCCGGTGGTGAGAGACCACCATTGATTGGATTCTGTTCGGTCAGATTGAGTTCTTGCAAATCGGTTAGAGCGTCTTGATCTGCATCATAATGACCATCGCCGGCAACCAGTGGATTGAGGGTCCAAACCAGATCGGTCTGATTCCATTGGGTAAACAGAAGTTCAATCCCATCATACATTCCGTCGCCATCGGTGTCCGGATTGTTGGGGTCACATGTCCAACCACTAATTGCAATTTGTTCGGGTGTGATAAAGGCGCCAAATGATGTCATAGAACCCGCTTCATTCCAAACTTGGATCGCAGCGATATCTCCTACGCCGAAAACGTAGTATTGCGGGCTAGATTGCTCGGGGTTTGTTTCGGAATAATTCGAATCAATGGAGTTGTATTCTTCCCAATTTGTCATTCCATCACCATCTGGGTCTCCAAGCGAATCTAATTCCATGACTGGATTCAGAGTCCAACCGTCATTGTAGACATCCCAGCGTGAAAAGAAAACCTCCCAACCATCGGGCATACCGTCTTGATCAGTGTCCCTGTCTAGAGGGTCGCTAGTTCCATGGTCCGATTGAGGTGCTAGAGGTTGGTCATCGATGACTTCCTGCGACACGTAGAACCCAAATGGTTCGGTCGCTGAACCGTTCCATGAATCATTGAACAATGAGGTTGTGAACGGCAAACTATTGCCATCCTGATCAACATCACCTAGCATGATCATGGATGAAATGTAATACTCCATCCAATTGGTGTACATCTCATCAGGCTGCAGGATTCCATCGTGATTGACGTCATATCCGTCGCCATCTGGATTGTTACCGGCATCAGAGCCGTTCAGAGGATTCAGACCCTCCTGCGCTGAAGACCACGAACAGGTATAACGCGCCTCCCAACCATCGGGGAGACCATCACCATCAGAATCGATTAGATTCGGGTCTGTATCGACCCATGTGGCGGCCCCTTCTGCGGTTTCATTGTGAGTTTCCAAGCCCTGTTCTAGGACGAATAAACGAATTTGTTGCCACTGATATTCACAGAGATTGGTCAAACCATCTCCATCGGCATCTTCGTTTGCATCTGTGGGATCAGTAGGGTCGAGTGACCAATCATTCCCGCCGTGGAATGTTTGGCCAATCCAGCGGCGGTATTGGATTTCCCAGCCATCGGGCATACCATCCTGATCCGTGTCTATATTGGTTGGATCGATGGAGCGGTCTGTTCCACCACCTGCTCCAGAATCTGACCATCCTGTAATGTACGTGTTTCGAGCAGATTCACCCGCTGATTCATCACAGACGTAACCACCATTGAGATAGTGGCATGTGAAGTTCGTTCTCTCAAGGAAAAAGCCCCAATACTCCTCGCCATCGAACAAACCATCACCATCTGTATCGGCCAATTGAGGATTTGTGCTGTTCCATCCTTGCTCAGTGGAGGCGACATATCGGAACTCATCTAGATTGGACCAACTTCGGTCAAAGTAATCATCTTCATCAGGATTGAAATTGACACCGTCTGCATCCTGATCTTCATCTCCATCGTATGGGTTGGTTGGATCCAATCCGAAAATGAATTCCCAGCCGTCGGGCATGCCATCTGAATCTGAATCATTTGACTGTGGGTCGATGAGTACCATGTTGGCGTAAGTGCCGGGATCCAATGCTGCGAAAAGCATGGAATCCCCATCAAGGTCCAAGACTGTCATATCGACTACTCGGCCGGGGATATGTGTGTGATCCGGTTCGACGCCTGAAGAGCGACTGTGGTCAGCATCAAGGGCCCATGAACCCCACTGCGAACCAATGATGACACCGTCTTCCTGAGGTAAAATGGCTAGTACATCATTGGCTGTGAGTTCATTCTCGGCATCGCTGTATCTCATTCTTTCATAGGAGAACCCTGCAATTGGATTGGATGGGCCGACAACCAAATCGAACTGATGGACACCGCCTCGAGTTCCGACCCAAAGTGTCTGAGGGCTGGTGATTTCTCCGTTTGTGTCTCTTGGCCCATCAATGACCAATGCCTGCACACGAGCAGCTAGTGCAGAGTCGATGGCGTCCGCAGGGTGTACGAAATTCTCAGCATTTGTAGTGTCGAAAATCCAAGTCGAGGAGAAACCGCCGGCGAAATCTGAACTGTTTGCCATCACCAGGCCTCGGTCAGTGCCAACGAAAAGACGCGGACCTTCACTTGGAAGGACGACATGGACTGCCGTCTCTACCGTTGTATTCTCTTGCTGTTGAAGGGTATCGGTGAGTTGCAATACAGTGGTTGGAGTGCTGATGAGGCCTTGGGCATCCAACGTGAAGCGCCAAACCTGTTGATCCGCTCCAAAACCGAGTAAGAGAACTTGGTTACCACTTCCGGTCTGGATTGGAGTCATCAATTCGATTGGGCCGGTTTCAATTTCATCGATTATCGAAGAGAATTTTCCATCTTCACCCAAAGACAGTGAAATCAGACCTGTTGTTGTAGAGAGTAGCAGAACACCATCTTCACCGCCTTCGGGCCACATATACAAATCGTGCAAGTCAACCCCAGACGGCAGTTCGTAATGACTGGACGAATTCATCAGTGGCTCAATGATTGTAACTCCGCGCATGGTACCGACGTAAACCAAATCATGCACATCATCTGAGAAAATGGAGTGGGCATTGTGATGTAACAAACTTGGAGTTGTGCCTTGATCAAAAATTGTGACCGATTGATCGGCAATTCCAACTGGCGCCTGTTTAACACCAGCAGTCACCCAATTCCCATCATCAATGTATACGGTGTATTCTTCCAAATTGCTGAACACTTCACCAAGATCGAGGGTTGAACCTGAAGTGTCGGGGGAAATCGCACCATCTCGATTGAAATCCCAACCGTCCAAATCGCTGTCAATCAAAGCATCGCTGCTGTTGAATGGGTCGAGTTGGAAATAAATCTCCCAACCATCAATAATCCCGTCACCCTTCTGTGTTTGATACAAAGCCTGTCCAGGATTTCCGGCCCATCGATAATAGTCTGTATCATTGTCGAGTGGGTCCGTCCCTAACCACCCATCATCATTGGTGGGTCGAGTTTCATCAGTCCGACAAGGGTTAACGAGAGAAACTTGGAGAGTGCCCCGTTCGAATGAAATTTCACCAGAACAGCGCAGACCATCAAACTCCGTCACCCAATTTTCGGGCGCACCGTAGAGATATTCCTCAGCATTCGTGTAGAACTCGTGTGGCTCAACTGTGCCATCTCGATCAACATCAAATCCGTCACCACAGCCCAACTGTAGATCGCGACAGCGGTCACTGTCCAGTAGACCATCGCTACTGTTCAAGGGGTCGAAGGCAGGGCAATTCCAAACATTTGATTCATTCTTGAATCCGACACTTTGCATACACATGGCAACCTCGTAGCCGTCTGGTAAACCATCGCCATCAGTATCAGCCACCCGCGGATCGAGATACCAGCGCACACCGATCTCAGAAATGTCGGCAGACTTACCTGGTAATCCGGTTCGATTATTGGTAAAACAAGAATCCAAATCATACGGCCAACAATATTCCATCAAGGCGGTTAAACCGTCGTAATCATGATCACTTTGGTTGTCCGTTCCATTGTCTGCATCCAAACCTGAAATCAATCGTGATCGATCACCCATGTCCAAAAATATCGACTCGCTGAAAGCTTCCTCATGGAGATCGGGCATTCCATCCTTATCGCGGTCTGTAATCGGTGGACCCTCGCCGGTCGTATCACCAGGGTGAACGGATTGAACCGGGCTACTGGGGCGAATTTGGCTGACAAAAACCATCGAACCGAGAATCAAGAGTGTAATCAGAAGCGCTGTTTGCTTTCGACGCATGGACTCACCTGTGGGTTACACCCACAGAGCCATCCCTGCTCTTACGCTTATGATGCTGATGGAGCGTCGTTCGGACATAACTTCCAGTGATTTTGGGTTGAAAAACAGAAATTGGTCGAAATATAGATACTATTTTCGATTTTAATATAACGTATCGGCGATTTCCAAAGGGTCCGAAAAAGGACTTCCAATCGGTGGGTGAAGCGCTTCATTCAAGGGGTGTAAGGTCGGCCGCCGATAAGGTCCGAATGACGCTTGAGATTACGCACCTTGGTTCGGGCAGCCGCGGCAACGCGACGCTGCTCCAAACAGAGGAGTCGAAAGTGCTCATTGATTGTGGATTTAGTGGCCGGCAAATGGAGCGCCGTCTGGGGCGAATTGGAGTCGCCCCGGATGCGATTGATGCCATCTTACTAAGTCACCATCACACAGATCACGTTCAGGGTGCAGATGTCTTCAGTAGGAGACATGGAGCCCAATTGTACGCCAATTTCACGACATGTGCGAACCTGGGCTTTGACCCGGTCAACCGATGTCGGATCTTTGAGGCACTTGAACGGGTTCAGGTCACGGCCGATTTATCCGTCCTCCCAATACCTGTACCACATGATGGAGCAGAAAATGTCGGATTCATTGTGCATTCAGGTTCAAGTGAACGGGCTGCTGTAGTCACAGATCTCGGTGAACCGACCGATGAATTGATTCGTCATCTGAAGGGATGTGCACACATTTCAATCGAGGCGAATTATGATGCGAAACGGTTGGCTCTTGGACCCTATCCTCCTCGACTGAAAGCTCGGATTTCAGGCAGGGGTGGCCACTTGTCAAACCAACAAACTGCGGAGTTGTTGGCGGAAATCTTAGGCCCTCAAACCAAGAGTGTTGTTCTTTGCCACCTCTCGCAGAAAAACAATGCACCCCATCTAGCGGAAAGCGAGGCGTTATTCAGGATTGAAAATTGGTCTGGTGATCTCCGAGTTTCAACTCAAGAAGGTCCTGAATTCAGTCACTGGTTGGGCCAGTCTCAAGCAGAGATATTGACACGGTGAAAAACTTCACCTCAGTATGAGGTGAAATGAGAATGGCTAAGAACATACGGCGGCATGTCGACCCATGCGCCCATCCGACGCCGCCCGGCAATCGGCCGACGAGCGGGCCGTTTCAGAAATCATGGGCGTCACGATGCTATTGGCCATGGTCATCTCTACAATGGCTGGAGTTGTAATCGTCATGCAACCCTTCATGCAGGACTTGACCGACAACCGAGATTGGGCTGCTGGAAGTGTGGCTGCAACCCAATTCAATGACCGATTGATGGTTGTCGCCGAATCACCTGCCGGGACTGGAGTTGTGGTGACTAGTCAGCATGTGAAGGACACGATTACGCCCCTCCGAATTGCTGAAATCTGGCAAATCAGTGCAGATCTTGCTGGTCACGACCGTGTCACAATCTCGATGGATAATGGAATTATTTCTGTTTCCTCGCTCAACAGCACTGCTTTTTCAATTGTAATCCAAACAAGCACGGATTCAGAACAATGGAATTTGACGGATGGACAAGGTGAAATTACGACTGGTATGAGTTTGCAAGAGTGGGTTCAGATCGATGTTATCGATGAAAATCAGGAAGTGATTCATCGTTGGATTCAGGCCCCACTTGATGGAATACAAATTCGCACACCTCTAACATCTGGCTCATTTCAGGTTAATCTGGTAAATGGTGCCAGAATTGAGCAACTTCCGAACCAACCAATCGATGTTAGAAGTTATCCGCGCCTCCACCATGACACTGCTCTTGATGGTGGGTTGCGTGTTAGTTTCGTTCTTCTGGATGTGGATGTTGAAGGGCTGGAGAGAAATACAGATGTGTCACTTGATATCGAGAGTAGAGGGGCGATTACATTCTTTGATCACGAAGCTCGAAACTTGCGCTTGATGGCAGAATTTACTGGTGTAGACAATCCAGAATCTCGATACCTCCGACACTGGACGGATGCATATGATCTGCACCGTTCAACAGGTGATTCAAGCGAATATGTTGGATTTGGTCCAAATGGTCGACTGTCTGGGGCTGAAGGGATGACCATTCATCCCGCATCCAATAATTTCCATCTCGATGTAATTCTGCAGCAGGTTGTGGTCCAATGATTCGCAGAGAGCGCGATGAAGAAGCCGTTTCAGCCGCTATTGCGACTGTGTTGCTATTTGCTGGCGTGATTTCAATCATCTCCGGGATGATGGTGACGGTTATTCCAGTCATAGACGAATTGCATGGAGCTGTAGAGCGAGAGAACATGGTCGGCCAAATGGAAGACCTAGCATCAGAAACTGAACGGTTGAGTGAATCAGGAACTCCAGGCGATACCGCACAATTGACAATTCGACCCCATACAGGTAATCTGGCGTGGGAACTTCTGGAGGGAGGGACATGGTATACCGCTACGCACCAACCGGACAGTACATTCCGACTGGAAGGAGTTCTGGATCTTGATGATTCAATGCGCTTCCGTCATGCAGAACACCATGTGGAGAGTCTCTGTGCCACGAATCTGCACGCGTCCGCTGAATCATTGAATCACTATCGTCTACCATTGTTGGACGGGGATGTGTCAGCGACACCCCTCAATGCATTGACGTCATTATTGGGTTCAAATGAAATATCCTTTGAACAGGATGGATTAACTGAAAATCATGTGATTCCCACGGATGCTGTTTGGTTCATGTCTGGATTAAATGCTGCTGATGGTGAAGCATGGATTCACAGTGAAATGCCCTTACGCGTAATCATGTGGAAAGGAAATGGTGGTGCATTACTCGCAACACCCGACCAACCTATTCCCGGTTCAGATGAAGGGCGAAGTTGGACTATACCGCTGATTCCAAACTCTCATTCAATACACCTCGAATCTGATTCACCTTTCACATTGGAATGGGAAACAACAAGTGCAAGCGGAAGCGGAAGTTCGTCATCTCTGTCAGTGGCCCAAGCACCTCTTGGCGAAACTGACACGATTCACTCATGGCAAGGAGAGATTACCACATCACAATCTGAACAACTTGTGCTACGAACTTCTGCACCGGCAAGGATGGTACTACATTGGGGGGATGCGGCCGAACTTGATGGAGAGGGACCAGGTGCAGTGCCTTGGCTTGATCGAAGCGGTTCATCGACAGGGGTACACTTCAGACCCCCTGCAATGGATGGTTCGTTACTCATACACAACCCAAATAGTGCACCTACGACTGCCAAAATAGGCAACCTCTACCATGCAATCAGCGGCTACTCCAGTATTCGAATCCCATGGGATTCAAGTCAATTGTCATGGATTGAGGGTGGCGACCCAATTCAAGTTGAATGGATTCTAGATGCGCAAACAGTTGGCGATACAGCAACCCATGCTACTGGATGGAGACCAGGGAGTTTGTCGATTACCCCGGCCGCCGATACTGGTCGAATCTCAGGAGAAAATTGGAAATTTGAGCCCCCTAAGAGTGGTGGAGATTCAGAATCTCCAGCTGTCGGTTCAACCTCTTTCGTCCTCCAAACCGCTGGTACTTCCGCTTCTTGGTCAACCAACACCAATCAGGCAGGAAATAGCAATCACAGTACAACTTCAGGCACCTTCACATTGGAAGAAGACCACATTGGGTTCCTTTCGGTTGAATCTTCGGACGGGGCCATGAGAATCTATACATCCACAGGGGAAGATGGTAGCGCTGAAATTCCAGAGGATGGTGCAGAGCGATGTGTTATTGTCGACCTGAGGGCATCGGGTTGGATTGAGGTCAATTTACCATGGGCTACTGTTGACCATTGGAAAACCAGTGACATCAGAAACGCATGGAAAGACGGGACTCATTTCTTCGGATTGCAACTATCAATTCGAGGTGCGGTCGGAGATGATCCACACGCAACCCTCGGTTCAGCATGGGCACTTCATCTCCCAAGGTTCACATACACGTTTGATTCCAGTGTCACTGATTTAGAAATCCTCACACATGGTGGATTTGTGGGCACAAACCATCCCGAATATCAGGCAGACGTTCTGATTCCCCCACCTTCGCGTGAGGGACCTGGCCCAAGATTGGCTGCTACGGTTCCAATCGCCATGCCAACCATGGACTCTGCTGGTGGTTCGGCCCAACTTGAACTGACGTTGACACTGGATGTCAGAGAGCAGGTAGCCACCATCGATGCACATCAGGTCCGCCGAGGTTGGGATGGACCATATGCAGTTGCGATTGCAGCGGAAAGCTCTGTAAATCTGGAGTTTTCTTCCGATTGGCTCGCTTTCCCTGGTCAGTTGGAAATGTTGGATGATTATGTTGGGTGGGTGCAAACATCACCAACGATGCCTGAAGTTGTCTATCATGCGGGTGGAGAATCCGTTCTGTTCAATCTTCAAGTTGCTAGCCTGACTAGTCAAACCAGCATCGGAGGTGTTGCTTGATGTCACGGAAATTGAGGGAGGATGAGTCGGCAGCAGCGACTGAAATTGGTTACGTGTTCACCTTTTTACTCGGACTCATGTTCCTTTCGTCGTTTTCCATTTGGGTTTGGGGTCTGGAAGTTTCAACTCAGGATCGTTGGACTGAAGAGGCGTTGGAAGAAAATCTACTCGCGGTCGGCGCGGCTGTTGAAAGGGCGGACGAAGCCGCGAGATTAGATGTAGATGCAAGATATGCTGAACCTGTCGACCTATACCTTTCATCGGCAGCCGGATTAAATCTTGAAATGTGGTTGACTGATGACTCCCTACACCTCTCAGATGGTAAGGAAATGTACCGTACAAGTCAGCCGATTTCTGGAGCAGCAGCAACTACACATTCAGGAACGATCAAACTTTCAGGAATCGACACCATTTGGGTTGTGCTGGATGCTGGACAGGTCACCATTCAAGTTGAACAACCCGGGTTTTAATGACCCATGATGGCGCGATGCATCTGCCCCTGAACCTCTCGCATACGGGCACCTGCACCCAATTCACGGAAAACAGTGAGTGCTCTCTGCAAGTAATTCATGCGCTCGGATTTCTCCGGTGCTGCTTCGCCTAATCGAGCCAATAATTCTCCAATCAACGGACGGAAATCGTTGGCTTCCGCCATGGCCAATCCATCGAGATAATGCTCGACTGCTTCATCGGATCGTCCCGCGTCTGAAAGCGCTTCTCCAAGAAGAATGGTGATTTCGACTGCGCTCCGTTGATCGGTTTCCTCTGCCATCTGCTCAAGAGCCTCTGAATAATGGTGAAGTGCAAGATCAGCGTCACCAGTTCGAGCATAAAAACGTCCAAGAACGGCTCGAGAACGGGCGTGAAGTCCAACGTGTTCTGACCCTTCAGTCTCTTCGTAGGATGTCAATGCATGCTCACGTGCGCGATCAATTTCACCCATCTCAAGTAATGCCGATGCCAACTTAATGCGGACCTCTACCAATTCGGGATCATCTTCTGCTTCGAGTAAATCCTCAACGTTTCCGTAGACCTCTAATGCTCGTTTTGTATCCTTCCTATGACGGAAAATATAGCCCATGTTGGCATAGGTTCGAGCCGCCCCTTTGGCATCGCTTGTATCGATAAACAATTGCAGGGCCTTTCGATGCAACTCAAGACCAGAATCTGTTTCTCCTCGTTGAATTGCCAAATCCGCCTTACTCGACAAGATTCTGCCTTGCATCTCTAGAGAAACATGCGGCGGTTCCAAAATCAATGGTAGAGCCGATTCGTATTCCGATTCTGCATCGGCCCAGCGACCTTGTAATGACAGAATATCTCCACGCATCTCCAGAATCATTGCCCATGTAGGCGTTTCAAAGTGTGAGGCGTCGAGTTCTGCAAGAAGTGGAAGTAGTTCCATGTGTCCACTTCGAATTAACGAACGGCCATGCTTTTGCAGAACATCTCCCAAAGTGTCGGTGTCTGATGAATTCACAAGATGGTAGATGTATTCCAACTGCTGTTCGGGCGCATCTAGGCGCTTGCGGTACCAAGCGCATGCTGCTGTGTGTAGAGTTGTTGCTGTTTCAACATCGAATGTTCGTAGTAAAAATTCCCTAACCAAATCGTGTACGTCGTAATTTTCACTGTCGACTTGTCTCGCCAAACCCTTTTCGACTAAATCATCGAGTAGGTCTGTCTCGATTTCATGGTTCGAAAGTGCATCTAGAGGCATGGGTTCGCGATAGATTGCGATTGCGCCAAGCACTCTCTTTTCAGAACCAGAAAGTCGGCTGAAAATCTCCTCCTCAACGAAGGTTTCCAGCGTATCGTGGAACGTTGAACCGACAGAACCACGATTGATTAGTTGGAGAATCAAAGGGTGTCCTCTAGAAAGTGTGTAGATGTGCAAGAAGGTGGACATATCCATGTCTGGCATCGTCGTCAAGAGATTTCGGCTCGCCGATTGATCCAAGCCTTCCAAAGGCAGTACGAGGGCGGAAATATTACCCTCTGCATCCTTCAAAGGGACGACTGCACGGAAAGAGCGACTAAACATCACCAGGCCACATTCTTGAACGTCCTCCATTCGCTGTGATAGCCCGCGAATGATTGCAAAGAGGGCGTCGTCGTTGACTTTGTGCAAGTCATCGATTACAATCAGAGAAGGAATCTCTTCAAGCGCGCCTACAATCAAGTTCACAGCGACAGAGGATTGTGGGACTGCAGTGGCTTGGATATAATCTGACAAATCATCATCTCCGATGGTAGACAACCATTCGGCACACGCCTCAAGGAATGCGCGACTACCCTCCCAATCTTGGCAACGGTGATAGAGCAGATTTCTGCGATGTGTGTATTGTTCAATGACTTTCCCCGCGAGTGCGGTTTTCCCAATTCCTGCAATTCCTGGAACTAGAAGGCAAGATGATCGTGCATCCAGTAATGCGCAGATATTCTCAAGCTCGGTTTCACGACCGAAGAACGCCCTAGTGCGCGGTAGATCTCCCAACGATGTGACGAGTTGTTTTTCCACATGTTTATCCAAATCTCGCTGAATCAATTCCTCATTGAGAGTCCGCAAATCTAGCATTCCGTTGTCATCCATATAGCGGAGAACATCAACTGCTCGAAGTGGGAACGTTGCAATTTCAATCGAACCCGCCAAGGTTGTCGTATGCGTTGCACCCTCCTTATCGACGAGGCGAACAGGGTGTTCTGAAAGGCGCTTCCAAGTTTCTTCGGCTTGAACCATACCAGAATCTGTCAAGAAATACGCCTTTCGCTTTCGACTAACTCCTGCGACGTGTGCTTGGCGTTCAATCAGATGATTGGCGTCCTTCAATCCAGCAATAGCGCGAGGTACATTGCTTCGAGCAATGGCGACTGCATTGGCAATCCCCATCTGCGAAAGAGCGAAGGGGACTTCGACCGAATCGGTGTAATCTGCATAATCACGCAAATGGAGCATGATTCGCTCCTGAACACCGGGCCGAGGATGACTCATAATGTCCACTTCACCCCAATTTTGCCTTGTCCCCTTTTGATAGTGACGTGAGCACACCCAACGTGACCCAATGTGTCAGTTGTTTGTATTCACAGTTCACTGGTTGTCCGGGACCCACTTGTTTTGCTCCGCGTCCCACTTCCAACCAGGGTAACCTGATACTGCTGCTGGCGCGGCTGCTGCTACCGGTTCGGTGGCTTCCACAGGAGCTGCTGCTACTTGCTGCTGTTGTGCCTGCTTAGCCCAAGCATAGGGGTCTACCTCTTCTGCTGGCTGTTCAAGATCGTCTTCATATTCCTCTTCAAATTCTACGAAGAAGAAGACGAATACAGCGCCCAAAACGGCGAGAACAATCAGAGCGCCAACGACCATCAAAATCCACATGAAGACGCTGGTGCCATCATCAGCCGCACCTTCGACATTAATCTGTGAATCAGAATTGAGTGGTTGCTGGACGTTGCCATATTCAAAGACAATTGTATTGTCACCCTTTTCAAGGCGGTTTGCACCGATTTCCATCATCCATTTTCCATCTTCTCCAACAGCTGTGCTCCCAAGTCGCAACCCTGCTGATGTTTCTCCAATGACGTTGACCGAAGGTCGACCATTGCCACTGTAGACAATGATGTCGTCTTTGCTAACCTCTGCAGGACAACCTGCAACGAAGGTACCATCGACCATGAGCCCGGCACATTCCGAGGTGAATGAAACACCAACAACATCGAAGTCAATCGGATCCGATGAAATGGTACTTCCTGCGCTATCTATGACTTCAAAGATGACATCATCTAGAGACCAGTCTTCCATGTCTGGGAAGTAAAATGACATCGACAAAGGATTGTAATTGGCAATCCCTGAACTGCCGATGGTGATTACCTCAGCATGATAGTCATCCTCAAACTTGTCCTGTTGATCAAGAACGTAGTATGACAAACTGTCACCCGGATCTACATCCGAGAAATATTGCGTGAGATCTAGCGAATATCCTGAACCGCAACGGTTCTGAGATGCGCCGGTCTCTTCACAGAAAATTGTTACAGAATCGGGCCACGCAGTCGAATTGAATGCTGGCCGAGTATTGTCTTGGTTTGGAGGGTTGTCGATTACGATTTCAATCGATGCGGCCTCACTGTATTGGAACCCATCAAAGGAACGTGCTTCAATGATGTAGTGATAATTGTGCACCAAATTGGTGGTATCCCATGTTGTTGCCCAACCACCATTTGCCATGATGTCTGTAACCAACGAGTGTTCACCTTCTGGCATTTCAAGGAAACCCGCTTGTGGATCTTTGATGACAATCTCTACCTTTGTCACAGTTCCATCATTGTCACGCGCAACACCACTCAGAAGTGTGTCTTCACTGGCGGTGATAACCTGCAAATCGTAAGGTGTGAGCAGTTGAATAAACGGTAATGCATTGTCGTTGTCAATTTCCAGAACCAATTCAACCGGTGAGCACTCATCTGGAGAGTTCGTGCAGAATGCGGAATCGCTGGCCCACACCTTCACCGTGTATGTACCCGAAGGCAAGTGGCCAACTGTCCAATCGGCAGACCATGCTGTTCCACCGGGTTTGTCGAACAAATTGTAGTAGTTATTTGGTCCATCTACCTCAAACCAAATTCGCTGAATATCGCTACCGAAAATACCACTGTAAGCATCTGATGCACGACCTGTGAAGTGGACGATGCCATCATCGATATTCGTCCCCGATGCAGGTCCATCGACCCAAACGGTTGGCGGTTCGGTGTTGAGTTTGATTGTTCTCGTAACAATTTGAGATTCGGTAACACCGTCAAAAGCCCGGAATTCGAACGTGTAATCGCCCTCGGGTTGGTCACTCATGTCGAATTCAAAGTACCAGTGGCTGAACGGGTGGTTGTTGTAAGTGACTTCTCCGTCAGAATTGCTGTCATCAACAGCCAAACGCATGTCAATCCAATCGCTGGTGAATGGATCTTTGACCTGGACCTGCTCGACTGCACCTTGTTGGTCCCATCTAGCCAAGTCGTCAGATGCGTAAATGCCCGCCCATTGTCCATCGTGTGCCGTACCGGTGAAGTTAACTGAGCGCTTGAATGAATGACCATCGTTCTGACTAACCGTTAGACTTGGTGCAAGGTTCTCCAGAGTGACAATTTCAGTCAAAACGCCGGTTTGACTGGTCATCGTGAGACTGTATTTCTTGTAGCCCTTGCCGAACTTGTATGCGGATACGTAGTATAGTGACAATTCGCGGCTGTTGGGACCTGCTTGACAATCCGGATCATCTGAATCATAAATCAAATCTCCATCATTGTCCATGCCGTCGCTACAGGAATTTTCACCTTCATCGTCAGCATAACGATCAGGGTTGATTCCGCCGGGACCGCCGCCTGTCATATCAAGATGGAAATCACTTGCCAATGATACCTCAGGAGTCCAACCTTGGCTGTCTGTAGTCAAGCTGTACAAATCTTCACCGTGACTATCTTCGATCAATACGGTTGCACCGCCGACACGTACACCTTCTACAATGGTGCGGAACTTGACAATCTCAGCCTTTCTGATTTGGACTGCCCACTTGATTGGAGATGTGTCAATGTAGATGTTCGACGTATCCAATCCTGTCAAATTCGAATATGTGAATACTGTTGAATTATTGGTCATTTCAAGCGCCAATGGGAAATTTTGTGGCGGCCAAACACTGCATGTTGGAACCAAAACTTGTGTTTCCCAATTTGTCCAAGATGCGGCTTCAACATCTGGCCATGCGAGTGTGACCGGGTCGGTTGTATTCGATGCTTGACTGGGAATCGGGATGTTCTCTGATTGTACGGTAACACTGCTCTTTGAGATATTGTATGTCTGGCCGACACCAGTCCACGTGTTTCCTGAGAAGAATGCGAGCGAACCATACTGTGGGTCACCGGCATAACCGGTGTTGTGGTGCTTGATATTGGCTCCAGTTCCTGTAGAGTTAATCACATTGTTTCGAACGTCGAGAATCGCCCCGACTGAACGGATTCCATCTCCACCTCCTCCAATGCTGATATCATTGTTCAACAAAGTCACTGATGCCCGGAATGCATGGACTGCAGGGCAAGGGAAATCGCCACCCCACGCTTTCTGACCTGTGCATTCGCCACCGCTGCTGTCGATGATTGAATTGGCAACATACATTCGGTTCTCGGAGGGTCCTGGTACAGACCAGCCACTATCGCCGAAGTGATATTCACCGGCGATAAGAGGCTCTTTGGCCGTATCTTGAATCGTGACATTCTCAACTCTAACATCACTTTCTCCAATAGACCAGATTCCGTTCCATCCGCCGATGGGTCCTATGGAGCCACCGCTGACGGTAACTTGGCTCTTGGAAATTTGAATCCCAGATCCGTCTGAAGCTCCATCGATGACATTGTTGTTGAAATCGACCCAAGCCAAGTTGAAGGCGGTCAAGGGACTTCTTTCATCGGTTGTAATCTTGTTATTGGCAACAGTCAATTTGTAAGCAACATTGTTTCCGGCAGTCTTCTTGTTATTGACGTCGATTCCATTGCAGGTTGTGTCGATCGTAGAAGAGGTTACAGAACCCGCAGAATCATCGAGACGAATTCCATAATCACCACTAGCAATCACAGCATTTTGGATATCAACGTAGGATTCTTCCACCCAGAGAACGTGGCGGCCATCGTCATTTTGACCACAGCCGTTGTCTGTGCCAGTGAACACAGGAGCAATGATCGAAAGGGGTTGAACCGTACTTCCTGCTCCATAGGCTTGAATGGCTGAACCTATCAGTGAAGTAGCATCATCGCCAACAGTAAATTCCCCACCCACAATATCTGGACGAGCAAGGTCAAGAATCAGCAAACTCGTTGTATTGATTCCAGTGAATTTCAAACCGGTCATGGTTGGGCTTGATCCCTCAGCGACAAGTGCACCATATCGAACTTCAGAAATCTCCGACACCCAACGCGGCATACCATAGGCGTTGGTAATCGACACGTGGTTCAATTTGGTCGCACCAATGTCAACGGTGCTTCGTAGTAGAATTCCTTCGTTGCAGGAAGGATCACGATTGTAGTGGTTGCCACTGAAAATCCCATAGCAGCTACCGATTGCAGATGCATTGGTAGGTTCCTGCCAATTGAATGTGATTCGCGAACTATTGCTCGCCATTCCATTGGCGCCACAGGCGACGTCACCTGCACACAATCCACCGCGGACATCAATGATGGTGCCATTGGGAATTGTGACAGTGGTTCCTGGCTGTACAATCAGATTCGCACCGGTCGCAACAATGACATCTCCAGTCAATGTATGCGATCCTGACCAAACTTCAGTTCCAGTAATCGTGCCGTTCGATGTTTCATTTGCTGCCAAAGCCGTAGGCATCAGGCCGACAAGGCCAATCATGACGCTTGAGAGCATCAAGAACGACAATAGCAGGCTTTTGTTTCGATTGGTTTCTTCCATGGGTCTCACTCCAAGTTGCAGGTGTGCGAGAGTTGCAGAGGCTATAACAATCACGTTGTCGCGGCAGTCCGTTTATGGGCATAAAAATATCAAAAAATAATAAAAATATCAATTAATGGTATCAATTTTATCTTTATGTATCATTATTTTGCGCGATTGCATCGGCCACATTTCGCTCCCAGGCTAGCGCATCGAGGGTGCCATATCCCCAGCGTGGATGATGGCCCTCGCCCTGCAGGGCATTTGGTTGACATGAATCTGCGAGGGCTTGTTTCACCAGTGAAATTCCAAATCTCGATGAATTACCAGATGGGATGGCTTCACCATGGCGCTCGAGAATCAACGCCAGAGCACCGGTTACGAATACAGTTGCATCACTTGTGCCAGTACTCGCAGAGTAAGGGATGGTCATCTCTGGATCTGATGTAGAAATGATGCCGACACCTGGTGCCGTAACCTCTGGTT
>CALCEF010000065.1 GCA_937901365.1 uncultured euryarchaeote
TCATCATCGGCGATTGCAAAGCGGATGCGGGCCAAGGTATGACTGGAGGACGCATTGTTGTCGATGGTCGCTGTCTTCCCGAAGGGGAAGGCGCGAAACAGCGAGGCCTCTCCAAAGCCGAACACAAAGAGATCAATGGCATGCTCAAAGAGCACGATTTGTCCGTCAGTGAAGATGCAGTTGTCATCGAAGCCGATGATTCACACCCCATTCCCTCCACACCTCCAATGCAAACAGTTTGGGGTGACTTTGGAGAAATCGGACTCATCAGTGGAGAAATCCCCATCGATGCCTCAAGTCCAATTGATGTCGTCACATTGGTGACTCGTGGCGAAGAGGATGATGGTGTCGTCTTCCCATTGCCCGTATTGCCCGAACTTGAAAGTGGCAAGGGATTGGCTGGAGAATTACTTTCGGCACAGCCTTGTTTGGTCGATGCGGATCCAAGAGGAATCGATTTGGTTCGAATCGGTGAAGAAAATGTCGGCGATGCTGATGTGTTGCTTCCGTCCGCTGCGGGTGCAGTACTAGATTTGGACGATTTCCCACCATTGCATGATGGAGAAATTTTGGCGCTGATGACCGGGGTTCGATCTCTACTAGGAGATGACAAACCTGTGATGATTGCCGGTCGTGTCGACCGTGTTACAAATCTGCACCGAATGCTTCGAGACCAGCCTCTCGATGGAGTACTCGTCCGACTCGCTTCAGGCGTTGGAATGACCGCAGCGGCCGCACTACCCAGAATCGGATTGTCGGCACGAGATGCAGGTGTATCGGACACACTGCATGTTCTGGACATCCCTTGGGATGCGACTGCTGATGATGCGACAATCGCTGCCGCTGCCGGATGTGGAATTATCCGAGCAGATCCTTTCTCTGGTGAGGAAGGTGCACCAGGAACACAAAAGGCACGAGCAGAAGCTGTGGAAAATTGGTTGGCCGAATTTGCAGCCGCCCTGCGTGGTCGATTGACAGACATGGGGATCGATGAGTTAGAGAAACTCAACCGTCGTCATTTGCGAGCCTTGGAACATGATACCGCTGCACAGAGTGGGCTGCGCCTTGCAGGATATGACCGCCCACTTCCCCAATGGATGGGACAGTGAGGAATTCGAATGCCAACCGTGACCTTCGACCATGCGACCTTGCGCGCGATACAGTCGCGACACGGAGTCGAGCATGATCCTTGGTTGTGGGAAGAAAAACTCAGCGACATCGGTTGTGTGGTTGAGGAATGCGATTCCAACGAAGTCGAAATTGAAATTTTTCCAGACCGGGCCGACTTACTCTCTCCTGAAACGATGGCGCATGCCGCGCGTGCATTTCTGCACGGCAAGGGTGCTGAGCCTGATCTTTCGACCACCGACGGAAGCATCACAATGCAGGTCGATGCCAGTCTAGAAAATGTGAGGCCCGTCATCTATGGTGCTGTGGTTCGCGGCGTTGACAATGGTTCGACACCCGAAGAGAATGATGCCTTCATCCAAGCGCTGATGGACCATCAAGAAAAATTGCATTTCAGTATTGGTCGAAGGCGGCGGCGTGCGTCAATTGGTGTACACGACTTGTCCACATTGGCACCTCCATTCAGAGTCATCACAGTGCCCGAATCATACTCATTTGTACCATTGGCCATGACCGAACGGATGAGTATTCGAGAAATTCTCGAGTCCCACCCGAAGGGTGTCGATTATGCCCACTTGTTAGAGGGGTTTTCCGAATTTCCAGTCATTGTCGATGCAGCGGATCGGGTGCTTTCCTTCCCACCCATCATCAATGGTGACCACACGACTGTCACCGAATCTACGACAGACTTCTTCATCGATGTGACCGGATGGGATGCGCGAGCTTGTGAAGCCAGTTTGCTCCTCGTTTGCTTGGCGTTTTCCGCCCGAGGAGGGACTGTGGAAACCATCGAACTCACCGATTGTCACGGCCAAGTTCAGCGAACCCCAAACGGCAGAGCACGCCGCCTCTCATTACCGAAGCGATTGTTGGAAGAAATCCTAGGCCGCGAATTCTCCAAGCAGGAAATTCGTGAGGCCATCGACCGTATGGGTGGTCGCTTCATCGAGATGCGGACGGTGACCGACGGACCGCGGACCGCCGAGAGAATGGCAGACGCCGCTATTGGCGAACAGGAATACATCATCGAAATGCCACGCT
>CALCEF010000066.1 GCA_937901365.1 uncultured euryarchaeote
CGAAGACGTTGTCAACAAATCCACCTTCACCATGACGTACGTTCATACTCGACTCTCGCCTTTCTTGCGCTTGAAGGAAGGCGCCGTGTGTCTCTTCTAAGAAGCGCGGTGGACTGGTTTTTCCAACCAACACTTGGGGGACCCGGTCACGATCTTCGGGCTTACTGCTGATTTCAGTTTCAGGAGTCGGGAGGCCGTCATCTTCGAGATGCGCATAGGCCTCCGGAGCCTTCAGGCCTTTGACCTCATCAAGACCGGTGCCAGGGATCTCAATTTCGTCAACCTGACCGCCTGGGAATCGCTTGCGTTCAGCATTGTAGGTACGGGTGAAGGTCGAACGACCAAGAGCACGCTCGACGCTGCCGCGATTCATGATTACTGCATCCTGCATATTGTAGCCATGGTGGCTTAGGATGGCAACCACGTAATTCTGACCAGCGGGGCGACGGATGAAATTCGTAGCTTCCATGGCCCGAGTGCCGGTCATCGAATTCTGAGTGTAGTGTAGGACGTGCTGTCGTGTATCTGGTCGCAAGCGTCCATTTGCAGCAGGTAGACCAAGCGATTGCTTGACCATCGCAGTTCCACCAGTAACACGCGGAGTTGAGTTGTGTTCTGGGTAAGGCACTAGAGATGCGCAAACTCCCAAAATTAGTTGCGGGTCAATTTCAACGTGAGTGTAAATCAGCACATCTCCAGTCCGCTTTTCCTTTCGTCGGAGTTTATCCAAATCCTCTTGATAGTAATTGAGAGGGACGCTGAATGTCTCAGTGGTCTTTTCGCCATTCGGCATGATGATTTCAGCACGAAGTTTGGCCTTTTTGATCCCCTCTTCGCCCATGTTGACCCATTCCACGTTCGCAGGGTTTAGTGGACGGCCATGTTTCGGACTAACGTGAGGCATGTCGAAGGGACGCGGAGCGACCAAGAGGTCTTCCTCTTCTTCAGCATCGACCCATTCTACAACACCCTTGTTGACCAAATCTGTAAAGGTGATTTCTCGACTTTGTAGTCGATCTAAGTAATCCTTGGAAAGAACCAAATCGCCTCCATCGAGGACGAGTAGCGGGCGAAGAATTCGACCCTTGTCTGTATTGATGAAAATATCACGGTTAGGTGCATCATGACGGATGCTAACCTCTGATCGGATGACACCACGGCGTCGACCTCGCTTGAAATGTTCAACGAGTTTGTGCGGATTCATGTGTAGGCCAAAAATGTCACCATTAACGTGTACTCTTGCTCCTTCTGACCAACCCTTTGGATTAGGCTCGACGCCCTGCTCTTCGAGAAGATCTTTGACTTCAATTTCGCTGACTGCTTCCGAGATGTCAATCATCTGAGCAGCATTCTTCACCAACCCACAATTCTGACCTTCGGGTGTTTCGTTCGGGCAAAGACGGCCCCACTGAGTCGGGTGCAAATCTCGAGCTTCGAAATGAGGTTGACTTCGGACAAGTGGACTGGTTACACGGCGCATGTGGGACAGGGCTGCAAGGTAGGTTGTACGGTCGAGTAATTGGCTGACACCACTTCGGCCACCAACCCAATTTCCTGTTGCCAACGCGTGCATGACCTTTGAGGTCAAAACGTCAGGCCTCAAGCAAGAAGTGATTTTGAGATCTCGCTTGCGATTGTGATGGCGTTCAAGTTGATACTTCAGGTCGCGAGCAAGTTGCTGCAATGAAACACGGAACAAATCCTCAATCAAATCTCCAGCAAGGCGAACGCGCTTGTTGGCATAGTGGTCCTTGTCATTTGGCTCCTTGTTCTCAATGGCCATTTCAAGAACTTGGCGAACAATGCGTCCAAGGAAGATGGCTTTCTTCTTGCGATTGCGCTCAGTTCTCTCTTCAGCTTGGGCTGCAAGGTCTGGACCGATGCGCTCTTTGTCCTTTTCAGATAGGGGCGACTCAAGGTGGGGGAGCAATTCTTTGTCGAGAAGATTCTGAATTCTCTGTTCTCGGTATTCGCGCTGTTGACCGGCTGCGAATTTCTTTTGCAACCACTCATGTGCCTCTGCAGAACTTTCCACACCATACTCTTCGTTATCCTTAACCTCGTTGAGGTTTGCCACGATGAATTTGAATGTCTCAGTGGGTCCAGCGATTGCTTGGAAAATCTCTTGATCATTGTCAATTCCAAGTGCGCGCATGAGGAGAACGACTGGGATTGGAGTGGTGCCCGCGCTGCTAATTTTTACCATCAGCATTCCATCTTTGCGCTTTTCGACGGTCAATGGTTTTCGAACACCATCCTTCTGTGAGAAAATTTTGGCAACCTCTGTCTTGCGTGCATATCGCTTGTTCATCTCGACAGTGACACGGTTTGGCGCCAAATCTTCCATTGAGATTAGCACGCGTTCTGTTCCGTTGATGATGAAGTAACCACCAGGGTCATGGGGATCTTCGCCCTTACCCTCAAGGAGACTGTGATAATGCTCTTTGTCCTCATCACTCTGTGCGATCTGCAAAATCCGATTTGGATCAATATGAGCTGGGTTGAGATTGCAGCGACGACTCCTAACCATGATTGGAACACTGCCAATTTGGACCTTCTCTTCTACGATGGGTTGCGGGAGGTCGTCTCGGTGGATTGTGAAATCGAGGTAAACAGGTGACATATACGTCAACTTTCGAAGGCGGCATTCGAGTGGCAATGAAGGGTGCTCTGCACCATTTGCTTCACGAATGGTAGGTGGACCCAATGTCATGTTCTTCATTCGAACTTGGATGTCGTAGTCTAGAACGTCGAGTTTGATGATCCCGCCTTCTTCATCTTCGATAATTTCGTCGGTACCAATTCGAATATTACGAACGATTTTCTCAAATCGGCTGGCCTGGGAATCAGCCCTAGGTATGCAATCGTCGTAAGAGGCCAATTGGTGATTTACCAAACTGCGTTGTCGAAAGTAACTCTCAATAATTTCCTTCATGCTCATTCCCTCCTCAGTTTTCCTCCACAATCAAGCGGTAGGCGGTTGTCGTCCCGGATGCCTTGCTATAGCGTTGAACTCGAACGACTCGATTTGTCAGCCATCCTGCTGGTAATTCAGGATCTTCAATTTCTGCCATTTCTTTCAGAACTTGAACGGCTGGATCCGTAATCAGAATCTTGGGAAGTAGTTCCTTGGCTAGTCTGGTACCTTCTCCAGTAATTTCTGGGACTTCAAGACCCCATGGTTCGAGAGATGTTGCTTCTTCATCAATAGGCAACAACTCGTGGTGTGGGACTAAATCGTGGTTAAGGACATTGAATCGATCAGTACCGGTAGGGACATCATCGTCATCAAGTGCCTTCTGTGAGATGGTAATCCGGCGCGAGCGGGTTCTCTTTCGAGTTCCTTGTTCTCGGATAATGCCCATGATCTTCTCGAGTTCAGCGCTGTCGGTTTCAATCCCAATCTTCTTGGCAACTTGCTCGACGCTCATTTGCTTGATAGCATCCATATTTGCGTCGTCAGCGAGTTTGTGGGCATGTTCCTCCGGTACACCCAACTCTACCAAACGCTTCTTTGTTGAACTTTTTACGACCAATTTACGCCCCCCCGGCTGGCCCATTTCGGCCAAAAAACCTGCAACTCAACCAGAAATAGAGCGGGCCTGAAGGGATTCGAACCCTTGGCCATCCGGTTAAAAGCCGGACGCTCTACCTGGCTAAGCTACAGGCCCATGGCTGTCTCTGGGCCACCCGCCGACCGATGGGGTGTTCAAAAGCCTTACGCCATAGGCTATGCCTGTGGCTGGGGCAAAAATTGGAGGTTCCGGGGGGGAACCGCCATTATCTCCGTAACCAAAATTCGCCATAAAGGTTTGGAGAATCTTCATCAAACTAGCACCTAATCCGGGTTCCGAATATAGGGGTCTGTGGCGCAGTTGTCCATTGAAAGAGAAATAGAATTGACGTCTCAGGGGGGATCAAATCGAATGTGGCAGGCCTACGGCCTGGGTAACTTGGAACTCACCATACCGCCGACGGTATATCCGCCAAGAGAGGATTCTTGTCTGCTCGACAGGACCATCGCCGAGCTCGGTCCAGGGCACGGAAAACATCTGCTGGAAATCGGATGCGGAAGCGGAGCGATATCAGTT
The DNA here is from genome assembly GCA_937901365.1 of uncultured euryarchaeote. GTDB lineage: Archaea > Thermoplasmatota > Poseidoniia > Poseidoniales > Thalassarchaeaceae > MGIIb-P. Next base: position 4,092 of record CALCEF010000066.1, read on the forward strand.
GCATCAGCTATGCGAGGCTGGAGGGTGAGTGCTTGCGACATCAACCCACTTGCGGTGGCGGCGACAAGGGGAAATGCCTCGAAGCATGGCTTTGATTGGACCTCTGAAATCAAAGAAGGCGGACCTGGTGATTTAGAAAGATGGATGCCGGAGGAAGGGGCTGACCTCATCGCATGGAACCTCCCTTACATTGAGCCTGATCCGGTAAACAGTTTGGGTCCAATGGAAGATTCAGCCCTTATTGGAAATAACCAATCTGAACAATTGATGGAAGCAATAGAAGCCAACCCGTTTCTCTTGAATACCAATGGGATTGTGCTTATGCTTCACAGTTCAAACCAGATTGGCCACAATATTGGAAGAGATTGGAGAAAGAAAGGTTGGGCCACGAGGAACGTTTCCCAAGCCACGATGGGCGATGAAAGGTTGACAGTAATCGCCTGTTGGAGGCCATTTGAAGGATCTACGTCCAAGAGGCTCAGGGAATGTGAGTCGACCAATGACGAGATGTTTCGTCTTGGCGTAGTTGAACAGGGTACTTTTCTTAGCACTGAATCTCAGGTCGATGGCAGGGGTTATGCTGGCCGAAAATGGTTCAACTGTGAAGACGGTTTTATGGGCAGCTGGGCAATGTGTGGAAATTCTATAAAATGTGATCCTG
>CALCEF010000067.1 GCA_937901365.1 uncultured euryarchaeote
TGGCTTGCATCAGTATTGTCGATCGAGAAGAAGGTGGAAAGGAGGCCTTTGAAGGGGCTGGAATCCCATTGATTCCACTTTCGACTCTATCCGATTACGCATAGGGTACCCATTCAGCATCCGCCTTGCCAACCACAAGCCATTGCGTTTGCATAAGCATTGAGTAGCCAAAGTAAAAACAAACCGACAATGATGATGATTCCGATTATAACCGGTAGAAAGTAGCGCAGAACAGAAACAGAGAAGTCTGCGGCTGGTTTGATTTCAATGCTATTCGATTCTTGTTCCCAAAGAAATTCTTCTTCACAATATGGGCATTCAAACAATCCAAACTCATCATCGTCTAATTCAATGTCCTCATCGCAATGGGGGCACTCAATTTCGACCATGGAGCCACCACCCATTGTTGGAGGATAAGGTTTGAGACGGCATCTCAATGTTTGAAAGGGTTTCAGTGGGCCAGCCGGAACGCTACTCTTTGAGTCAACCTACGCCATGTGGCTGTTGAGCCATTGATCAAATGCACCTTTGGGCATGGCACCAGATTTCTGATCAACAGGTTGCCCGTTGTGGAATAGGACCAAGAAAGGAATCCCGCGAACTCCAAATCGACCAGGCGTCAACGGATTCACATCGGTGTTGACCTTTGCAATCGTGAGGTTATCCCTTTCCGCAGCGATTTGATCGAGTACGGGTGCAATCATCTTACACGGACCACACCAAGGGGCCCAAAAATCAACGAGAACCCACTCGTTTCCACTCGTTACCGCTTCAAAATCCGCATCTGTTGCTTCAATGAGATTGCCTGCCATATTGTCACCAGCCACCGCGTTTTATTGGCGCCCTATCAACCTGATGTCTCTCACTTCCACAGGTCAAGACTTGAGAACCGAGTCCCCCTCCCTGAATTCAGGGGCAACTACCTTGATTATCACTCCAAGCATTCTGACCGCGGATTTCTGCGAACTTGGAAAGACGATGGATGACGCCATTGCGGCAGGAATTGATTGGATCCATCTTGACGTCATGGACGGCAACTGGGTTGTCAATCGAACCATCACCTTTGGTCCCGCGCTCATCAAAAACATTCGAGAGCGTGTCGGCCCAGACGTCTTCGTCGATTGCCACCTCATGGTGACAAACGCAGAGGAAAACTGGGAACAATACGTCGATGCGGGAGTCGATCTCGTCATCTTCCACGTAGAAGCGGTGAATGATATTCCAACCCTCATCGCCAATCTCCATGAGCGCGGATGTCAGGCGGGCGCGGTACTCAATCCAGCGACACCTGCTTCTGCAATTTTACCCCACCTTGAAAATCTCGATTTGGTTCTCGTGATGAGTGTGGTCCCCGGCAAAGGTGGCCAATCCTTCATGCCTGAAATGGAGGACAAGACCAGAGAATTCCGGGCCGCAATCGATGCTCAAATCGCATCCGGTGGCCGTGCAACAAAACTGATGATCGATGGAGGTATCAAATCTCACAATGCAGCGCAGGTCGCCGATTGGGGCATTGAGGTGGCTGTGGTTGGTTCCGGATTGATTAATGACAAAGGAACCATTGCAGAGAACCTCGCGGAGATTCACGAGGCTCTCGGGTTCTGAAAAGGGTTCAAGAAGAGCGAACAGAAGGGAGTGTCATGCCAAGTGTGGAGTGGATGGAGGACGAGGTCCGAAAGGCGGTTCCCGATGCGATTGAAATTACCGTTGTCGATTTGACCGGAGGTCAAGATCACTTCCATGTTCGTGTTGTAAGCTCCACCTTTGAGGGAATGCGTCCACTCCCCCGTCAACGAATCTTATTGGGCCATTTCAAGCCCTATATCCCTTCAGAAGTTCATGCGCTAGACCTCAAATGCTTGACACCTGAGCAAGCAGCGAATGACGATGGCGAGGTATTCCACCCACATCCTAATCGACGCAGTGATGCTGAGTTTGTAGGCATCAATATCCGACCCAAGGAGGAATAATAATGAGTGAATTCAATTGGACACCAGACGAAATTGCAGACATTGTGAACAACAACCGCCTCGTACTTTTCATGAAAGGTACACCCGAAATGCCACAGTGTGGTTTTTCCAATCGGGCCGCCCAAGTTCTGAAGGCACTTGAGGAGCCATTTGTGAGTGTAAACGTCCTAGCAGATCCTCGGGCGATTCCAAATGTATGCGAATGGGCCGATTTCCCAACGATGCCTCAAGTGTATGTCCATGGGGAACTCATCGGCGGTTCGGATATTGCACTCGAGATGTATGAATCAGGCGAACTTCAGGAGATGATCGCCGAAGGCGATGCCGAATAGGTGGACTCGATGGCGGTCGAGACTGACCGTCGCGCGATGCTGATTGCTCTAACGGGTGCAGCCGTCATTTCGTTCTCCCCAATATTCTACATCTATTCAAACACGAATCCAGCCACTGGTGCATTTTTCCGAATGGTCTACGCCTTACCGGTTCTCGCCTTACTCGCCTACCTTGTTCGGAAGTCAGATACACGCTCTTCGAGAACCCGTTGGATGGCCGTTGGTGCAGGCCTATTGCTTGGACCGGATATGGTGGCATACCACATTTCGATGAATTTCGTCGGTGTCGGTATCGCGACTCTCATCGGGAATTCACAGGTAATTCTCGTCACTTTGGTATCGTGGAAATTGTTTGGAGAAAAGCCCAATCCTGCAATTTTGTTCTCACTGCCGGTTGTCATGATTGGTCTCCTTTTGATATCCGGAATTGCCGATTCTGAACCATACGGCGTTGATCCTGTTAAGGGTGTGATTTTTGGAATCGCGACCGCGATATTTTACACGTCTTTCCTCATAGTATTCAGATATTGTAATCGTGAACTGGCTCCAGTATCTTCCGTTCAATTCGATGCTACAGCCGGAGCGGCCATCGGCCTTCTCGTCCTCGGCGTTCTCCCCTTGAGCAAAGTGGCGGTAGAACCCGTTGACTTCCAACCGACTTGGCCAGGTCATGGGTGGTTGATACTGCTCGCTTTATTGTCCCAGGTTGGAGGATGGCTCGCAGTCGCCTATGCCTTACCGCGTTTACCCGCAGCTCACACGTCTTTCGCGATACTTCTACAACCGGTATTGACATTGATCTGGGGCTTTTTGATTCTCAATGAGGATGGTCATTCGACAAACCAACTGCTCGGGATGCTACTGGTTTTGGGTGCGATTGCTTCTGTCACAGTTTACGGTTCAGCGACAACTGAAGATTCGTTGTTAGAATGAAGTCTCCACGCTTCAATTGTTGAAGCGAACAAGACGACTGCAGCACCGATAATTGCGGCAAAAGCAGCCTGCTCTGCTGGGTTTTGAGATTCGGGAATGAGAATTAAACACGCGATGAAATCCGCGATAATACCAGACCATAACAACGCTGCATATCGTAGTGGTTGTTCACCCACTTGAATCAATGTCAATGGTACGCTGGCGAACAGAGCCAGAATCCAAGCAAACAACATCCAAGAGAACACGCCAGTCGCCTTGTCGGCATAATCAGGGAACACCATCTCCAATGCCTCCATACCAATCAGCCCACCGATGAAGAATCCTGGAATGGATGCAACAGCAATGAGAACCGCAGCTCGTTTTGCTCGATACCACATTTTATCCGCCTCATTCCGAACTTCACCAAACCATGACAACATCACAGCCCGAACCGACAGAATGGGCGCATACCCCGCGATGAATGCAAGCCATGCAATCTGGAAAATTTCCACTTGTATGGGGGACGAGATTAGACCGAGCATCAGTTTCTCCACTCGAACGTTGACAACAAGAGCAATGGCTGCCAACAAGAATGGGAATCCAAGATTGATTAGTCTCCTTCCCTCAGCATTTGATGTTTCAAGATCGGCTCCTCCATCTACTGTGCCAAGGCGTTTTTCTCCTAGCCAAATGGCGACGAACATCGCACCTAGTGGCCCGGCAAAGGTTGCAAGTGCAAGGGCGACTGGATGCGCTCCGAATTGGTATGCCGCCAGTACAATTCCAACAGCAGTTGCCCCACGGTCGACGAATCGAACCAAGGCTTCCTGCCGCGATTCACCCAATGCCCTTAGAGCAGCGCGATGTGCATAGGTCAGAATTTGAACGCACGCGGATAATGCGAGAATAAACGACGCTACCAACCAGACTGTAGATTCTCCAACCCACACCCAACCCAGCAAACCACCGATGACGATCATTGGCAATGCCAACCGAACTTGGATTCGTAAGCAACGATGTACTAAA
>CALCEF010000068.1 GCA_937901365.1 uncultured euryarchaeote
CGCTGCATCTACCGTCTCAACCCGGCGTCTACCTGTTCAAAACTGATGGTGGCAGGGTATTGTATGTGGGCAAGGCCACAAATCTCCAAGATCGGGTGCGCTCATATTTCGCGAAAAATCCTGATCGTGCCATGATTCCTACACTCATCGACAAAGCAGACCGGGTCGAATGCATCGTCACCGGAACTCCCAATGAAGCACTCATCCTTGAGCGACAACTCATCCGTGAGCACAAGCCCCGCTACAATTCATTGTTGAAGGATGACAAGTCCTATCCGTTCATCGCTTTGAGTGCACATGAATATCCTCGAATTCTCTACACTCGAAACCCTCCTGAAGGTGCAAAGTGTTGGGGGCCATTTTCCGATGCGAAGGCAGCCAAGCAAGTCATCAAGTTGCTCAGGCGCTTTTTTGGAATCCGAGACAACCGAGACAACCTTCCCTTCGGTTATGTTGAGTCCCCAGAAACTGATGACTATGCAAATCGAATCAAGGCGGTTGAGAGTGTCCTAGATGGAGATGCATTGCTGCTCATCAAGAACCTGCAAGAGGAGATGGATTCCTATAGTGATCATATGCAATATGAAGCTGCAGCAAGAAGTCGGGACCTCATTGCTGCTGTGCAGCAAACATTGGCGCAGCAAGTCATTCACTCGAGATTTTACCAGGAATGTGATGCGGTGGGGTTCGCGAATCAGGGGGACCTCGGGACCATCGTTCTACTGTCCGCTGAAAAGGGCATGATTGTCGGCCAATCACAGTATCCATTGATGCATCGTGGAGACATCACAGAATCGGTTTGTCGTGTCCTTTCAGAACACTATGCGCAACGAAAGCCGCCCAAGACGATCCTCGTTCCTTCACCGATCGGTGAATGGATGGAATCTTGGCTCACCGAGCGCAGAGGATCGAAGGTTGAGGTGCGCAATCCACAGCGTGGTGAACTGACCAAATTACGTCGAATGGCCGATGCCAATGCCGAAGCCCAGTTGATGCGCAATCAACTCAAGGAAAGCGGTAGTTTGGAGCAGAGGGCGGCCACCGATGGTGCAAAGTTACTCGGAGTCGACAAATTGGATCACATCGTCTGCTTCGACATGGCACAATTGCAAGGAGAGGAGCGCGTGGGCGCCAGTATCTGCCTTCGCAATGGTCGCCCCGACAAGAAGGCATATCGCACCTACACGGTGAAAGATACGGCCATGGATGATGTACGCATGATGGCTCATGTTGTCGACCGATGGCTCAAGAAACAAGAGGAATGGCCCGACCTTTTGTTAATCGATGGAGGAATCGTTCATCTCAACGAAATTCACAGCCTATTGCTCCAGCATAATTTGGTCGAACAAGTTCCATTGGCATCATTGGCCAAGCGCGAGGAAACAATCCACAGAATGAACTGTGAGGATCTTGTTCTTGATCGACGCGGACGGGTTCTGGTCTTCGCGCGCGATGAGGCGCATCGCTTTGTCAACAACTTCCACAGAAAGCGGCGTGGACGGAAGGGATTGGCCGACCCTCTGGAGGCTGTCGAGGGACTCGGTGCAAAGCGCCTACAGGCCCTTTTGCGTCATTTTGGAGGGCGCAAAGGCATCAATCATGCCAGCCAAGAGGATTTGGCTGCAGTCGAAGGAATTGGGTCTGCCCTGGCGGAGAGAATCTGGCGTGAAATCCACTAATCGTTAGAAATTGAAGTCGTCTTCCCAAGATTCGCTCGGGATGTTTCCTTTTTCATCCAAACCAGCAAATTCACCCATGTCAGGCAAACCATCTCCCCCATACGAAATGTCCTCTATAACTCTGAGATCTGACACACGCTGTCCAACCGCTTCTGATTCTTCTTTGGCTTTCTTTCGTTCGCGTTTGCGTCGCCTGCGCCGTCGAATCAACATGATTAATCCAAGCAATAGGGCGAGGAGGATTCCGATGTATACAGCCAATTGTGCTAGAATGAAATCCATTCCAATGACTATACGGAAGCTCAGGGTGTCGGATTGTTCTTCACAGGATTCAATGTCGCCTTCAACACAAATCGGAACGTAATAGGTTAGCATTTGTGAACCATCATTGTCGCTGATTTCACCTCGTCCCATTTGACTCTGGAAATTGGAGAAATCGATTCCCCAAGGCAGCGTCAACCGAAGTCGCACCGATGGTGAGATGATTTCATCTTCAATTTCGACAACTGGTGTGGGAACATCGATGACGATGTCTTCCCCTGGCGGAATTTCAACGCCGTTCCCTTCCTCATTGGCTGCCAACAGAGAGTTTGTCCACAAATTCATGCTCTTTGAGGCCAAATCACCACTGGTTCCTGAATCCCCCACATATTCAGCGTGAATTTTGGTTTTTGAAATCTCGACGATGATTCGAATTGGACGTGAATCTGATAGGGCTACTGTTGGTGACAACTCAAGACCTTCGATCGATACTGAAATCGAGATATATCCTGGATTTTTCAGGTAAATTTCTCCTTCATTATTGATTTCTTCAATCGCAAATTGGATTTCTTCATTGACCCTTGATTCGACGATGTTCCCCACATCTCTTGCAAAGTCATTCAAGCCATCTGCATTCAATACAAATGGAATATCTTCACCTTCAAACGGCACGGTTAGGCCGTCCTCAATGGGTGCGAGTAAGCCTCCATCCATCTGGTTGCCTAAGTGAATGAATCGCCGAATTAAATCGGTGGGAACCGCTTCGATGTCGACGCTTTCAATCTCCTCATTCAACTCATCCGGCACCCCGACACGATAGAGCAATAATTCCATTTGTCCATCGGCAAGAATATCGAGGGATTGACTCCATTCATGAACATCGAGATCTGAAAATTCCACATCGAGGTTCAAACCTAAACAAGTGCGTCGATTGGCTCCACAAATCAGATCGAGATTGTCCGTTTCACAGTTGGACTCTCTACAAATTGGGTGGCGCCAATCATAGGGCTGTGCACCGGTGAATGAAAGAGAATGAGTTTCGGGTACGCCGAGTGTATGAGTGAGTGTGATGGTCTCTGGGTCACCATTAGTGGAACGAACATAATCGGGCAAAATGACCTCCAATTCGATATCTGCAGAGGGCAGTTCATCATCCATCCAATCCACCAAACTCGGAGAATTGATGTCACGGCTTAGAATCACCGCATTGAGAATTGCAGCACGATCATCCTGTGTAATGATTGAGGGGTCAAAACCGAGTAAATCGATGTCGAATTTATCGGCGAGGTTGTTGATAATCGAACCGAAATCCATCTCAAATGTATTCGATTGTGTTGTCAAATAAATCGGGTAGGTGCCATTCATTGCATTTTCACCCAATATACACCAATTGCTCGGAGATGGCTCAGAGCAGGTGACACCGGGTTGATGCATGAAATCAAGTCCGCCCAAATCATCTGTAGAAGAGAATTCAAACGGAGCAAAGTCAATTTCAACCGGACTATATTCTGCAACCAATTCATTCAATTCAGCGACTGGTACCTTATCCGCGAAATCGGAAAGATTCGCCAAACCGGTATGATGGGCGAGCCTCATACCATCTGATGTAACCCAAGGCACTGTGACTCGATCATCGGCGAAATCCCAATCCCAATTGTCTAAGGTATCCATTGCGATGTGATAAATTCCCAATCTCACGTCTATCGTCGTGGCCCTTTCATCGGATGCATCGACGACGACATCAACGCGAATTCCTCGATCATTTCCGATGTCGATTTCAACTGGACGGGTGGACGTTTCTCGACGTGCCATCGTAACCGCAGCCGACTCATTCAGCCAATCTTCACCAGTTGCGTCTTTGTGGTTCACATTCCAACGCGCATAGGTGTAGGTGTAACCTCCTGAATTGGCTGGAACAAGGTCCCCTGCGCCTGAAACACCAACCACTGTTCCGTATGAGGGGGGGATGAATTCGTAGGAGGCAGCATGGCCGGGAAGTGCTGCCAAAGTCATGTTTGTGCGAACGGAACCCCCCATCGTAAGTAGGCCCTGATACGCGCGCTCGACGTCCATTCCTACCTCTGTCATCCCGAGTTCAGATGGATCTACACTGATGGCGAGCGTCGTGCGAAGGCAAAGTGGTGGGTTGTAGGCATCATTCGGTAATCCAGCGACCTCATCTGCGCTGTCTTGGTCGCGATCATCTGTACATTCAACGGTTTGATCTTCGTAGGTAATCTGATTCACATACGTGGTTTGAACTCCTGAAGCTGTACCAAATCCGTTGTTGATTAAACCGGTAACTGTCGAGTTGACGGAATTGAGAAGCATGTTTCGCACTGTCGAGCCTGAAAGCGTGACATGATCGAGATAATTTCGAATGTAATCGGCTGGGATTCCATCCATCGAAGCATTCGAACCATTTCCTAATGGCAGATCTTCGAGCATGATGTCGTCCCTTCGAATTTCATGGATGGCCCATTCTAGTGTCACCGACATTACGGTAGAATTCGCCATGGCGATATTGTACCGCCCTTCGATCCATTCCATGGACGCCGTTTCATCATCGGCATAGTTGTAATCATCACAAATTCCAGATGTGCTATTCCATGTCTGACAAATCGTGTTGACGACCTCTTCATCACCGGGGTCAGCAGAAACTGTTGGAGCTCCTGCAGACAGAATGAGGATGAACAGGATGAACCATACCATCCGAACCCGAGATGCTGTCATCGAACAACTTCCTGCTCTGGTGGTTTAATTGGGTAGTGGCTCAACGAGTGGTCATGGCCCCCACTACGACACCTCATATGCGCTTGCAGAAAGCGCTGACTGAGAGACAAGGAGGGGCTTTGCCAGGAGAAATTCCCACAAAGTGGGAAAAATTCTCTGACGTTGTGATTTTACCCCAAAATGCGTTCTGTGAAACGGAATGGGAGGCTGATGAATCGTTGTGGAAAACCGTTGCAGAATCCCTAGGTGTCAAACGTGTCGCTAGAATGGGAGAAGTTCATGGGGAATATCGCAAGAGCGGTGTGGAATTGTTGCTTGGGGATGACGACTGGGTCGTCCGTCGAGAACACGGAATTGATTTCGGTTACAATTTCACCCAATGCATGTGGAGTGCAGGCAATGTTACCGAACGTGGTCGAATCGCAAATGCGAACCACGAAGGTGAAAGAATTCTCGATCTCTATGCTGGAATCGGTTACTACACGCTGCCGTTCTTGAGTGAGGGGGCGCGAGGACCCAATGGCGAACGAGGGCACGGTAGGGGAGCGGCGCATGTGGTCGCTTGCGAATGGAATGAAGATGCGATTCGTGCGCTCAAATGGTCGCTCTCTGCAAACGATTTGGCCAATCGGTGTACGATTCTAGAAGGGGACAATAGAAATGTGGATTTTCAACCTGAATTCGATCGCGTAAACCTCGGCCTGTTACCATCCTCTGAAGATGGTTATTCCCTCGCCATTCAAGCCCTCAAATCAGAAGGCGGAATCTTGCATATTCACGGACTTGCAGCGGGTGGTAAGGAGGATGAATGGGCTTTGGACTTGGCGAACCAACTAGAGAAATTGGGCAACTTTGCCTGTTCAGTCGTTGGAGTTGAGCGTGTGAAGTGGTACGCTCCTCATCAACGCCATATCGTGGTCGATATCCATGCTTCACCGGTGTCGTGTTGAAGAACCGACTTTGATACCGAGCCGCCATGGACCTCGGCATTGAAACCGAAGCAGTCGCTCTCGCCGCCCCGTACGTTCTGGGTTTCATGGGCTTCATGTATGGCATCCTCATCGTCTTCACCGCACTCAAATGGAATCAGTCACAAGATGTGATTCGCAATATGTGGACACGGTCATTGGTAGCAACACCGTTGCTGTTTTTCCTCTTTGCATCTCTCGAATTTGGTGTGGCTACATGGGGATTCTTGGTCGGTGTTTTCGCTCTAGGCGCGCACAGAGAATATTGCGCGGCCATCGAACTGAAAGACAAGGGAATGCAAATGTTTGGAATGTCGGTATTGCTCATCCTGATTCTTCTAGCTATGAATCCAGATGTTTCTGAAATTGAGGCTCTGTCATGGGCGGGGCCAAACGGCGCTGGACTACTGGGCCTTGCCCTGTTTATCGGCGCCTTTGGAACGTGGGCTGTACCCATTATTCAGGACCGTTCTGAGAATGTTACAAGTGACGTGGGGCGAGCCCTCATCGGCTTCGTTCTAATCTGGTTCTTCATTCATGGAATCTTCCTGATGCATCTGGGTGCAATCGGTGTAGGGGCCTGTATTTTCGCCATTGTAAATGTCTCGATTACAGACTCTTTTGCGCTTATTTTTGGTCGGATCTTTGGCCGCCATAAATTCCGACCTATTCTATCGCCCAAGAAAACCTGGGAAGGCGTATTTGGGGGTCTTACCATGGCAGGTATTGCAGGATACATTGCCCAACCGTTGCTCGGTTCGTTTACCGCAATCGAAACAGCTGGTCTGGCCGTCTTGTTGGCCATCATCGGAACCATGGGGGATTTGATGCTATCCTCATTGAAACGGGATTTGGAATTGAAGGATTGGTCACAGATGTTGCCTGGTCACGGTGGCATACTGGATCGCGTCGATTCGTTCATTCTAGTGGCGCCAGCGCTATACTGGATTCTATTGCTGTTAGGTGTCTAGACTAAGCAAGTCATCGACTGCTTGCTCCATTTCTTCGTCATTGTAGAAAGGGATGCCATCTTGTCGAATCGCCCATATTACTCCACCTAACAAGGCAAATGACCACAACCACATTGCAATCCAGAACAATCCGCCGCCGATGGACGTCAACAGCGCGCTAAACCCACCTGAATCATCATCGGGACGATCTGGTGTGGCTACAACACCAATCATGTCGATATTGGAAATATGGACTTCATACAATGGTCTCCCAGCAGAAGATGCTGGATTTTGAATCGTCGAACCAGAGGGGTCATCGGTTGTAGGGACCATCGCAATCGCTCGGACATGGCTCATACCATGACGGACAACACCGAAGGTTGCATAGCCCTCATCATCTCTGTTTTCTGGGTCGAGACCGTGAGCTTCTGTCTCGCAGATATACCACTGTGAATCAGCACTGTCAGGGTCTTGTGAACGTGCCATCCCAATCGCTCCATCCACATGAGATAGATTCTCATTGTGTTCCATTTCTAGAGTGTGACCATCGCCCCCGCTTCCACAGGTCAAACTTGTAGCAGGATAGATGCCTACTGTTTTGCACGTCGGGTCTCCTGCTTGAGTCACGAAATCGTCGATGACTCGATGGAAGAATGTGCCATCGTAAATTCCATTTTCAACGTGTAAAATCATCATTGCAACGGTCTTTGGGGCCCATTCGGGGAATAATTCGATGTAAATTTCACCGTCAACCTCTGCGAAGAGGTGCCCCGGTCTGTATGTGACTTGGATGACCAGTACTGGGTCACCTGGCCGAGGTATGTCCATTGGACTGCCCTCCAATTCAGGGCCGTCGTCCCAAGTTGCTGGATCGATTTCGTTGTTGGACCAATGGGTGTTTCCATTTTGCGCACCAGCGCTGGGCATTGCGATGAGCAAAAGCGCCAGCAGTATCGCAATCCGGGGTTCAGCCATCGGGCAACCGTAGAACCCGTCACAAATGAGCCCATCGGCCAAGCGTCATCCTCATGACACACCGCCCCTTAGGGCGGTGCATGGCGGAAGCCGAAGAGCGGCGTGAGTTCCTGCGACTCAACATTGCACTTGGGGCCACCATTGGTGTCGTCATACTGTTCATGATTCTCGCATCTGTTTGGGGTTCAGGTGCTCTGCAAAGTGGTGAGGAAGAAAGTGATAGTTGGTGGAATGTTCCCCTTCACGACCGCCACACGATGGATCTAGATTACACTGGAACTCGAAGCAGTTTACCAGTTGCGGGAATCTACAATTGGACCGGCCCAAGTGAGCATTTTGTCGAAGTTGATTTGCCTCCAAGTGAGCAAGATGCAGGCTATCCTGAACCTGCATTGATGCATGTGGCACTATGGCTGCCGGATGTTCCACCAGGGCAAACTGTGCCTGTCATTGCGACCATACATCCCTACTATGACTTCGGTACCGAGGTCGCAGATGGTGACTCGAATCCCAACACGATTCCTGACGGTGGTGTCGGTGCTTGGGTGTTGGATCAATTTGTCCCACACGGTTACGCTTTGGCGCAGGTCTCAACCTTTGGAAGTGGAAAATCTACCCATTGTCAAGATGTCAAAGGCCTCGGCGAGCAGGTTGGAATTCAAGCTGCAGTCGATTGGTTAGGGAAGCAAGAATGGTCGAATGGAAATGTCGGACTGATGGGGAAATCATACGCTGGAACCACCAACTGGGAAGCGGCTCAGAACCCCTCTGAACATCTGAAGACAATCGTACCCATCTCTGGAAGTATCGGCGTTCAGCAGATGTTCTATCGAAATGGAAGTAGCGAATTCAGAGCCGTCGGTTACGATTTGGCATACGAAGGTGCAACCACTGACATGACCACCGATGATCTTCGAATCTGCAGTGATGATGCTGTGGGTCCTGCAATGCCTGTGACAACTTCACTTGCAGCAGAATTTGGTGGTGCTGATTGGTCAGATTACTGGGAAGAGAGATATCACCTTCAAGATGTGATTGACAATTACAACGGAAGCGTCTACCTTGTGTGGGGGCTCCAAGATTGGAACGTCGACCCCTATCACGCATTCCCAGCCTACCAAATGCTGCGAGATGCTGGAATTCACACCCGTGCCATCAGTGGCCAATGGGCGCACAATTACGTCGATCAACCGGACAGGCACGGAGAATTGGGTAGTGGATATGGTGGTGAGGCATATCCAAACATGACCCGGATGGATTGGGCCATTGAATTGTGGAATTGGTTCGAGTATTATCTCAAGGATTCTGGACAAGAACCCGAAGCGCATGTTCAGATTCAAACACACGATGGAATGTGGCATGTCGAAGAAACATGGCCACCATCTGACTTGACTTGGGACCTCGCAACCCTAGATACTGCAACCGCTCAAGGTGGAGTTGTCAGTGCCACCTCTTCGGCCACATTCATCATGCCCGAATTGACTGAAGACATCCACATTTCTGGTTTGCCAACTTTGCACCTATCCGTGACCAGTCGTGGCTGCAATGGTGGGCAAATTTTCGCCACAATGTATTCTGATGCTGAGGATCTGAGATTGGGTCATGCAACCATGGATTTGCGGTATCGTGACGGTGGATATGATGCAAAGCCTGTTGTCCCATTCCAAACCTACACCATGCTGATGGAATTCAACCCACTGGATGTGCGTTTGCAAGCCGGTGATTCGGTTCGAATCGAATTGACTGAAACCGGTGAAGATTACCTCCCCTCGACCTGTGCTGCTGTTGGTTTGAACGTGAATTTCGATGAATCTTCGACATTGGGATTGCCGTTGGTAGACCGTCCGACAGATGACCCGCGATGGTTCTTGGCACCGCCTTGGTGGGATGATCCCAACAATGCGGTTGGGCTATGATTCTACTCCTCTTCCAAGGATGATTGGCGTTCAAACTCGTTTTCCTTGGTCTCGATGGCATTCCGCAACACCAGACCTTGGAAAGTACGGAGTTTTCGATCGCGTACCATATCATTGATTTCCAGTTCGATTTGCTCCAATTCTTCCATCGTCTCTGCTTCTGAGATTAGCCCGTTGTATTGGCGATAGTTTCTCTTCCTTACCGCCCAGAAGAACATGTAAATTGGAATCAACCCAATCGGAATAATCAGTTCGGTAGAAAGTGCAGATAGTAGCCAAGAGAGGGAAAGCTCGAAACCATCACCTGGCTCTTGTGTAAATCCTTCGCCAGACACGTAGAACGTCCCGGTTGATACACCAAAGTACAGATTGAAGGGGGTCGATTCCGGATCATATTCATCACTACCTCTTTCAATTTCAACTTCGTCACTCCAACCATCATTGTCATCATCGGAATCCAAAACATCCGGCATTCCATCGTAATCTCTGTCAGTTGGAACATCATTCACATCATAGATTGAAAATTGGTGTGTTGCTGTACTCGCAGCCAACTCCAAATCATTGGTTATTCCATCTCCATCGGCATCAGGGTCCATCTCATCTGGTAACCCATCTCCGTCGATATCGCCACAACCTTGTCTTAATCTAAATGACTCACCAAAGTAGGTTGGGCAGTGATCTGAAAGGGCTGTTCCACTTTGGTCGGCCCAACCATCGCCATCCGCATCTGACCAAAGAAGGGCTGCCAACTCCATTGCAAGTGTGTGGTTATTCTCATATGGCTCTGCACCTCTTGAACGGGTTTCGTTGAGCATTTCCAATACTATTGTGGCATTTGGGTACGCATCATCGCTGTTGCTGACACCATCGCCATCATCATCTGGTCCACCTTCGGTTTCAAAAAATTGTGTTTCAGTTGCCAATTGTGTGGGTTGAATAAGGAAAGGGAGGAGAAAAATTGTGACCGTGATTAGTCGTAATATCTGCTTCGCCATACCTCTTTCCATACCTCTTTTGGTTATCAAGAGTCGGGAGATTTTTTCTTCTGATGTTCTTGGGGAAATCAAAGGAATCATTATTTCCATTCAAGAAATGGCCGAAACATGCCTGACATGTCTGTTCGTAGTATATTGATTTCAATTCTATTCAGTGCAGTGTTGCTTTTCCCCGGATGTATTGGGGGGGACGGTGAAATCGAAACAATGGGTGAAATGCCTGATTTTGATGCTGTGGCTGACGATGGTGAGAGATACTCTAAGTCCAGCATGATGGGGCAATCTTACATCGTGCTATTCTCTGCAGAATGGTGTAATGCTCCTTGCCACAATGTCATGCACAAATTGTACAACAATTTGGATGGAGCAACTGTTCTTGTGATGAGCACCGATCCAAATACAGACATCACATTGAACGAATGGCATGAAGATGCGGATGATTATGATGATGATGACAATGGTACTGGTGTGGATTTACCGTATCCATTCATGAAAGGAGTAGAGGCGTCAGTGGAACTTGAAATCGATGCTCGACCCACTCTCATCTTTGTCAATTCAGATGGACACATGATGGCAAAACATGCAGGTGCCATCAATTCAATTGATGACCTCGAAGCAATGTATGAATTGATTGCTTGATTCAATCTTCGTAAGGGTACCAATCTTCCTCGCCTTGAGGGCGATACCACCAGGCACCATCATCGTCTTGCCACCATTCGGTGCCATCTTCATCCACATTGGTGGAATCATCGGTTTCCTCTTCGGTTTCGACACCCATTTCTGCAGCGATTTGGCGCTTCAAATCGCGTGCTTCGTCTTCGACATCGTGGAAAACCCGATTCCCTGGATCTTGTGATTGCATGCCTTCATGATCACCAGAAGCGATGGCTTCATCCGATTCTTTGAAGAAATCTTCAGCCATCTTCTGCCGGTACTCTTCGTATTCGTCACGGCCGAAGGAACCTGTGAATGCTCCATCTTGAGAGCGCATCAGTTGATCGAGATCAACACTACGACCGAGGTTCAATTCAGGGGCGTCAGGCAGGTCCTCGCCTTCATAGAATTCTTCGGAATCATCACCGAGCCGAGGGTATGTTTTTCCATCTGGATGAATTTCTTCTACCTCTTCCATCAGTAGGTCGTGTTCTTCCTCATCAATCTGCTCTTTATCGAGGGTTTTGCGAACCGTGTTGACAAATTTGTCACACTCGGAGGCCAGTTCATTACCATCGAATTCACCAGCGATTTTCTCAAGCCGATTCATGAGTTGGTCATAGGGTCGCCCCGCAAGTCCACCGAGGAATCGACCAAAGCCACCCTTCTTCGCCATAAGTAAGCGATGAGTGGAACCCTTATTCAGACTTGCCAAAGAGCATCGTAGCAATGGTTGCATCCTGGTTGGTGGAAGCCGCGACATCCTACAATCGCGCTTCACTGGAGAAACGCGACGGGTATTCCGCATTTGTGATGCTCCCAGTGCACCATTTGGAAACAATTCTGAATTGGGCATTTGAGGCACTTCCTGACGAGATTCTAATCGGATTTGACCCTCTTCAATCGATGCCAATCAATGCTGAAATTATCGAAGCCTGTCGTGGCGTGGATCATCGTGAGGATTTGTTTGCAGGCCAGGAGTTTGTCATAGGAGAGCCGCATTTGGTCAATAGAGGCGACTCGTTTTCAGTTCACCATGTTCCTGAAGAGTGGGTTGACGAACTCTTCGCAAACGATCGCGGCTCCCGCGGTGCGCGATTTACGCATTGGATGCACACGCATCCGAACTGTGTAGCCATCCCCTCTGCAGCGGATGCTGATGCTGCACAGCATACCGCAGGGGTCGACATGATTCTAGGAATTGAATTCAGTCCGGAAGGACCTCTGCCCTGGTTTGAAGATGCAGAGGGGGTTCGACGTCCATTGAATCCTGAACCCAAGGAAAAGCGTGGGTGGGGCTCATGGAGAAGTCGACAACGAAGACCGGTCCTAGGTCGCGCCTCAACAGGTCACAGCATCCATGGATTGGAACTCATAGCATTCCACCGTACGGGTGTGGGAATCAATGTCTTACTCGTCGATGACGCTGGGCACCCCTATGGCTTGCCAATCACTTGAAGATGGATTCGCGATAGTGCGCGAGTTCACGAATGCTACCTTTGATGTCGTCCAGAGCGCGATGTCCCGAGGGTTTGGCGAATCCCTTTTCCTTGGGATACCATCGACTTGAGAGCTCTTTCACACTGGATACATCGATGCTGCGGTAGTGACAGAATTCCTGCAATGTCGGCATGTGTGCGCGCAAAAAGCGGCGATCTTGTCCAATCGTGTTCCCGCAGAGAAGTGACTGGCCCGCTTCACAGTATTCACGAAGGAATTCCAATGTTCGAATCTCAGCGGTCGCATTGCTGACATCACTCTCACGAACTGCATCGATGAGACCATTCGCAGTGTGGTGTGTCACGTTCCATTCATCCATCTTCTCCAATTCTTCTTCAGGTTGGAAAATCGCGATATTCGGGCCTTCAGCGATGATATTCAAATCGCTGTCAGTGACGATTGTTGCAATTTCAATAATCACGTTTTCTTCTGGATCCAATCCAGTCATTTCAAGGTCAATCCAAATCAGTCGGTCGCTCACCATGAAGCCATGCGAACGCCCGACATCCATAGCGATTCGCATGGCGCGCGCGCGAGGACTCATAGGTTGGCGGGGTGCGGGACAAACCATGGAGTTGCAGAGGGAAGTTGGCTTTCTTGAACTCCTGAAGCGGAATCCCACTTTTCGCAGGCTTTGGTTTGGACTTGCTATCTCGATGCTGGGTGAATGGTTCAACACGGTCGCTCTGTTCGTGCTGATTTACACCCTGACAGGCTCTGAATTGGGTATCGGGTTGTTGTTTGTCATTCGGATGTTTTCCCTTGCCGTCCCTCAAATTTTCACCGGGATGTTGGCGGATCGATTCAGTCGAAAATGGCTGATGATTTGGGCGAATCTTCTCTCTGCTGTAGCAGTTCTATCCCTGTTACTCGTCGACGAAAAGAGTGAGGTGTGGATGATTTATTTCATCTCATCATTACTGATGATGTTACATGCGGTTTTCATTCCGGCTGAAAGGGCATCAATTCCGAACATTACTGAGGATAATGAGCTGTTGACAGCAAATGCGTTGAGTAGCGCAACTTGGAGTGCAGCACTGTGTTTGGG
>CALCEF010000069.1 GCA_937901365.1 uncultured euryarchaeote
GATGGGTCGGTATTCCATACATCATCGAACCGTCGATCAACCCATTCTGTAGTTGCTACGTACAGGCTTGTTAGTGACGAGTAAACCGTTTGTCCATCTGCCAGCACCGAGGTGGTGTGATCGTGGGGAGATAGTTCAGTTTCGAGATCGATGGTTACAACATTGAGCATGCGAAGCCCACTGTTGGAGGACGGGTGGTAGATCCGATTGCATGGTGTGAGAGTTCCCTCTTCAACGAGTTGTCCGCGACCGTTTTCGAGGACGAACCAAGGCACCCAGTTATCGATAGTTGATTGCCTAATAATTTTCCGATTCTCTTCTTCTGCGCGTCGCTCCGCCCTTAGTCCTGATCCCTCGGGGTATGACCATGCCAAACCAGTAGGTCTGCTCTGCAACACAATCCGGACTGTGTTTTCAACGAGTCGGCTACTGATATATGCCCCATCAAGATGCAGTTGATGGGTGATGCGTGGACGTCCTTGACTTATGTCAACGCTCATGATCGTGGTGATTGGGCTCCAAGGCTCGTAGAAATTCGCAGGTTCTCGTGCGATGGTCGGCTTGTTGTGCATTTGGCCGAAAATGGTGATCTTGTTGCCAGTCAGGAACATCTCTTGGGGCCAGAAATCTTCGAACCGAAGTTGGCCTATTGGGCGAAGGCGGTCGCCTGTGGCGTCAACGACCCGAAGTTCGGAGTCGATAATGGCAACGATTCGTTTTCCGTCGGTTTTGACTATGTCCGGCTCATCCACGCCGGCTTCCTGGGTGTTTGTAGAGCTGTAGTCAACATCTGGGATCGGGCCTGTGGACTCCATCGCCGTGTCTGACGTTGCCCGCAACATGTCTGAAGATTCCATCATTTCCGGATAGGGCTGGCCTTCTAGGCCCCATGGTCCAACCATCGCCAATGCGTTGGCTTTGACGTGTTCGAGAAATGGTTCACAAGAGGTAAATGGAGTGAGGGAGGCGGCTAGTTGCAACTGGGCAGATGAAAGGTCAACTAGTCGATCGGTGTAGTGGTCTCCAGCGTTGTCGGGGGCGCAGGCGCTCAGCAGTGTTGCAAAAACGACGGCTACTGAAATTCGTCGCACATGCCCTCCCTCTCGTCGACCTTTTACTTTCAACGACCAGCCGAGCATTTTGGTTCCCTGTTAAACGTTACGGAATAGTGACAAGTGGCAAGGGTCGCTGTGCAGGGGTGGGTCCATCGACCAGTCCACCCATCTGTCGATCAAGGTGAACCCTGCTTGTGTCGCCGACTCATCAATGATGTTCGTTGTCAGCGGTTTGATATCAACTGCAGCCATTTGACCTTCGGTGAATTCGATACGTCGATATCCATTACCGTCTGCACTCAAAATCACTGCTCTGTCGGTCTCAACTGCTACTGCGTGAACACCTCTTGTCATGGGGAGACATGCTTCGATCAACACCTCTCCCCCACTTGAGCTTTGGGCCCATGGGGCAGAAAAACAGATTTCGTCATCAAGCCACAGAACAAGACTCGAAGGGCCGTCAACGATCTCAATTCCCGCCTCACGCAGGGCGCCACACAAATTTGGTCGCCGTGTTTTCAATGTCACTTGTTGATAGCCGCGCTGCGAACACCACTCGGCAATATCGGACACATCAGCCATATCCACCAAACTAGCGAGAACGCACTGCGCTTGGGCTGGCATGATTTGCCAGTGCGTCA
>CALCEF010000070.1 GCA_937901365.1 uncultured euryarchaeote
GAATGCTGCTCGGCAAATCTGTGCCAACGATGACGAAATCGAACCGGGGTTGAGTAGAGCAGATGTCGATTTGTTGGAAATGCTCGATGTGATGCGAAAGCGAGTTTCAAACGGTTGCAAAGAAGACTTACTTGCACTAATATCAATTCGAGGGGTCGGACGGGTTCGCGCTAGAATCTTGGCGAATCACGGTTACAGAACACCACTCGAAATTTGTAGAATCACGGAAAAATCTGCCCAGAAACTTGCAGATGAAAGAGGGTGGAGCCCTCAATTGGTTCAGAATATCATGAAAGCAGCGGATAGAGCCATCCAAACGCGTAGCAGACGGCCGACCGATTCATGAGGGGGATGCGCCCCCCTCAATCCGTGTCGCGAATCCCATACCCCTGCTGGGGCCTGTCCTTCGCTGAACCAATTGGTGACGCTTCTGAATTGGTAGAATCATTCCTAGAGTGGCGTAATGATGAGCGATGGCTTCTGTTGTGCGGTCCTGCTGCAGTAAGTGAAACACAACTGTGGACCGCCTGGTTTGGCCTATGCTCACGACACGCGAATTCTACCATGCGTGCTAATTCTCTTGATGTTGAATTCATACGATTGATTGCGGGAACACATCAAATTCGAATTGGATTTGAACGAGCCGGATTGGCAGATGGTGACCAAACGGCTTGGTTGGTGCATATTCCAGAACTCTCAGCTGAAAATATTCGTGAAAAGGAATGGCCAACAATGGACAGGGTTGCGTTAGATCAAGAAGCGGATCGTTTGATGTGTGTTCTCAATGCGAAGTTTTTGCCACATGGACCCATCCCCCATGAAGAGAGTGTGCAGCGACTTGAATTACAGGTAGAAGATGCTGCAAATGCTGATTTTGATTCGATTCAGCGTTCTGCTCTAGCTCATATCGCATTGGCTGATTTCAATTGATTTGCTGGGTTCAGAGATGATGGGGCGAAACGCCTTATGGGCCCTGCCCCCCGCCACGATTCATGGCAAAGCATCATGCTTGGCGAAAGTGCGTGGACTGTGGTATACAATGTACACCGATGAATTTCGTAGACGTAGAACGTGAGCGGATTTGTTTGGCTTGCTGGACAGCACGTGTCAATCCAGAGCACCCTGAAATGGAGGCCATAATCGAGAAGGTCGAAGCAGAGGTTGAAGTATGGAGGTGCCAAAAGCATACTCGGGATGAAAATGGATTGCCTGACGGACCCAAATCAGTTCGTTCTCAAGGGAATCGTACAAACAATCCCTGAGGTGGTTTAATGGCTTCTTTTGAGGGCCTTGATGCGACAAAATGGTCTGAAATTGAACCTCATTATCAGCAATTTTTGAATCGTGAAATCGATTCTGCAGAATCGCTAGAATCCTGGCTGTTAGAATTAGGTCGGTTCAGCGCATACGTTGGAGAAACTGGTTCGATGCTCTACGTGAATATGACTTGTGATACAGAAAATGAAGAAATTAAGCAAGCCTATCTCGACTTTGTCGAAAATGTTGAACCGGAATTGGCAAAAGTGGGAGATTTATTGAATCGAAAATTGGTTGAAAGTCCATACGCTGAACAACTTGATTCAGAAGAATACAACGTCCTGCTTCGAGATTCGAGAATGGATTTGGCATTGTTTAGAGAAGAAAATATTCCTCTTGGTACGGAACTAACAAAATTAGGACAGCGCTACAACGAAATTTGTGGATCGATGACTGTTGAGTTCGATGGAGAAGAGCGGACGATGCAGCAAATGGGGAAATACCTCCAAGTCAATGAACGGGCAATAAGAGAAAATGCGTACAGAACTGTCGGAAAGCGGCGATTTCAGGACTCTGAAGAAATTGATGAACTCTATGAAAAAATGATTGAGTTGCGACAAAAATATGCCCAAAATGCTGGATATGATAACTTTCGAGATTACATCTTTGATGCAAAACATCGATTCGATTACACCCCTGCTGATTGCGAAGCATTCCACGATGCAGTGGAAGCAATCTGTGTTCCATTAATGAGGGAAATCGATGAACAGCGAAGGCTGAATCTCAACCTTGACGTGCTTAAGATCTGGGATATGGGACATGATGTACACGGTAGAGAACCACTGAAACCGTTCACTGAAGTTGAGGAAATGGTCGCAGGAACAAGTCGAATGTTCCACAGACTATCACCTGAATTAGGTGTATTTTTCGACAGTTTGCGAGACGGGACAAGTCTCGATTTGGATAGTCGGAAAGGCAAGGCACCAGGTGGATATCAATTACAAAGAGACCACAGTCGAAAGCCATTCATTTTCATGAACGCCACGGGGTTGCAAAGAGATCTTGAAACAATGGTGCACGAAGCCGGACATGCTTTTCACTCGATATACGCAGACGATCTGCCATTGATTGATTATCGAAGTGCTCCATTGGAATTTTGTGAAGTTGCTGCAATGACAATGGAGTTGTTAACCCATGATTTCCTTGATGAATTCTATACCATCGAAGATGCTCAGAGAGCTGTTAGAGATCATCTTGAGGGAGTTGTCTCAATTCTGGCGTGGATAGCGACTATTGATGCCTTTCAACATTGGATTTACACAAATCCAGAACACTCTAGAAATGAGCGGCACGAAAAGTGGTTAGAATTGGGAGAGCGATTCGGTTCAATCGTAGATTGGACTGGATTTGAAGACTGGCGAAGAGTTGGTTGGCAAAAGCAGTTGCATTTGTTTTCATATCCATTTTACTATATTGAATATGGTATTGCACAACTCGGTGCCCTGCAAATGTGGTTACAGTATAGAGAAAGTCCAGATAGAGCTCTAACGAACTACGCTACAGCCATGCGGTTGGGCGGATCTCGTCCACTTCCTGACTTGTTTGAGGCGGGTGGGATGCAATTTAATCTCGGTCGTTCAACAGTACAGGGGCTGATTGATGCTGTACGGAACGAACTGTCAAAATTGCCTGTTTAGGTAACCCGACGGCATCGGAGGGATGGGATTGGAAATCCGATGCCGTCGAAGCTACAAGCCTTCGTTTAGTCACGTAGGCCTTCTGCTGTGACGAAGAACTTGGCTTCGCCCTCAGGCAGATTAGGTGAATCGACCAGCCGCGCAATCCGCGAGCCAGCCTTGGACTTTCGAAGATATAGACGGAACGTCGAAGCGTGACCTACAACGTGTCCACCGACAGGCTTGGTTGGGTCTCCCCACATTGCATCGGGCTTAGACATGACCTGGTTGGTCACGAGAACCATCGCATTGTTGACATCTGCCAACTTCTTGAGTTCCTTCATGTGGCGATTGAGTTTCT
>CALCEF010000071.1 GCA_937901365.1 uncultured euryarchaeote
TTCCAGACCCAATTCTATGAATTGGGTTGAACATCAGACCCCAACCGATTAAACGGTTCGAATTGACCCCAAGTCCATGCGTGGCCGCGCTCTCTTGCTCGTGTTGCCTTTGCTCTTGATGAGTTGGGCACCGGTCACAATGAGCCTCGAAGAGGCTCGTCCTACGCGTGAGAGCCCTGCTGATGGCACCTATGACGTGCTCATGTTGGGCAATTCCTACACCTCGCAGAACAGTTTGAGTTCTCGTGTTCAAGCCTTGTTTGATGAGACTGGAACCTCAGCGAGTGTTTCCGATTTGACCGGTGGTGGTATGAAATTGTACCAACATGCTGACAACGCAGAATCCAACGGCAATCAATGGCACACGACACTCACCAACAACCAGTTCGACTATGTCATCTTGCAAGACCAAAGTCAGGTCCCTTCTTTCCCTACCACAGAATCTTATTGGCAGAATTCCAAGAACGGTGCGATTCGATTGGATTCAATGATTGAGGCTGCGGGTGCTGAAACCATCTTCTTCATGACTTGGGGTTATCGAGATGGTGATTCACAAAACGCTTGGCTGAATCCAGATTATCCAACGATGCAAGCCAACCTTGAGGCTGGCTACAACATGTATGCAGAAAACATCACCACTGCCGAACGCGCACCTTACATCGCCCCAGTGGGATTGGCCTACAAGGTGATTTACGATGAAATCATTGCAGATGGTGGTACACCCACCGATCAAGGAACACTGTTCTACAACCTGTATTCGGGAGACGGGGCTCACCCTTCGACACGCGGCACTTACCTTGCAGCTTGTGTCATGCATTCTACCATGACCGGCGATTCAGCCATTGGTCTGTCTGATCCTTTTGGGTTTGATAGCATCACCCGAACAAAATTGCAGCAGGCTGCAGATTCTGTGGTCTTTGACGAAACTCTAGGTTACAGTTACCCATGGCAAAATGAACCGAGTAGTGAACCTGAAGACAATACAACAGAAGATAGCAACCTGTGGTTTGGAAGCACGGATGGTACCAACGTGCTGATTGCACCAGGTGGAGGTTCCGGGTTCACGGTCAACATCACCAACAATGCCTCGTTTACCGATATAGCGGACATCTACATCCAGACCAACACGGGCTGGGACATGTCGTGGAACTATGGTGATGGGAATCCTGCCAACGGTTACACCTTGGAAATGGAAAGCGATACGCTGCACTGGATTCAGTTTGCAATCTCGGTCCCTGAAGTCTCGATGGGGTGGCCAC
>CALCEF010000072.1 GCA_937901365.1 uncultured euryarchaeote
ACCCGGTGGAAGGCCTCCTGGTGGAAGCGGTGGCCCATTCTGCGTAGGTTCTGGTGGCAAACCTTCTGGTAGAGCTGCTGGTGTCGGTGGGAGTCCTTGCGGAAGTTCGCTCTTGACACCGGGCAGAGGTGGTAGGGCAAGTTTTGGTTGACTCTGTGAAAGGGCGGCAGCCAACTCTTCAGCACTGACTGATCCAGATGTTTGATCATTGGTTGCACCACCAATATTGAGGGCAGCTTCACGGCGACTTTCTTGAGCCATCAAAATGTCTCCAGTCGAGAGCATGTCTTGGCCTTGTGACATCGACGTGTCGGTTCGCCTCAGCCGAAGGATTGTCAGACCAAGTAGTGAGACGATGAATAGTGCTAGAACAGCAATCGACCATGCCGGTAGACCTAGAGACTCAAGAATTCCTGCGACACCGCCGGATTGACCGTCTCCGGAAACCATGACCTCAAGAGTTGCAGATTCGTTTCCTGAAAGAAGTGATTCACCCGTGAGTGGAACTGCAATACCACTGAAGACGACTGTTTGTAATCCGCGTAAATCATCGCTACTCAATGTGTAACCGATGGTTCGAGTTTCCCCGACACCCATTGCGGTAAGCGTATCGCTTTCCAAATCTACCCGGAGGCCGTCGGGTGATTCGTACAGAACGGTGACGTCACAAGCGATATTTCCAGAATTTGTGACCGATAGATTGCCACTTGTGGGCGCTCCTTGACTGATCTCTATTCGTGCGTCGGTGTCGAAAGTCAACCACAAACTCGGCTCAACAATGATACCCAGTTCGGCGACTTTCTGGAATTGGTTTTCGCCGTCCAGTGTTTGTGCATCGATAATCACAGATAATGTTCCACTGGGCCCAGGCAGAGCGCCTGCAGCGACTGTGAGAGATACTGTTACAGTCGTCGAGTCACCCTTCACGAGTCCGCCGGCCGCTGTCGATGCGAAACCGACTTGCCACCCATCTGGTAGCGTTCCAAATGACCAAGACAAAAGCAGATCTACATTGCCAATATTATCCAATTCAATATCGGCTAAACCATAATCACCAATCGCCGCAGAAATGGTTCCAGACTCTGGCAAAACGATTGAGATATCCGCAATCTCTTGAACGATTAGTCGCGTGCGGTTCACTTGGAAATCTGACCCATCGATCTCTGTCCGGAAGTCGATTTGATTGGTGTCGCCATCATTGGAGTTGAAGGGAACAAAAACCACGATGTCGATGCTCAATGATGAGCCTGGCTGCAATGTGAATTCCAAGAAACGATCATCGCTCAATACTCCTGCAGTGAGTTCCATTTGCCAGTTCGGCATGGCAGGAGATGCACGTAGGCTGAAATCAATCTCGATATTGCCTCTATTCTCAATCACCAAGGTGTGTTCTATGCGTTCGTCATTCTCTACTGAAATATCTTCGATAAAACCGGATGGACCCAATGGATTTCCATCCCCATCATACAGATCCGCACTGAATGCACGGCTAACCCAGACTTCGACGTATGACCCCTCATCAGAGAGAGAATTGGTAATGGAGAAGGATGGATTTTCCAGACTGGAGGTGACGCAGGTGACATCTTCAGTTGTTCCCGCCGAAGGTAAACCGTCGGCGACCGAGGGGACTCGTACACGAATCGGGACTGGAACAAATTGCAGTCTAGCCAATGGTTCCAAAGTGAGAGATGATGAGTTTCCTGAACCTAGTTCGACAGTCCATCGATTCGGAGTTTCACACGAAATTTGGTAGGTTGTTTCTCCATTTCCTGTGTTCAACACCGACAGTGAAAACGATGCGAATTCACCAGGTACTGCACCGAGATTACTAGTCCCTGCAAGGACGGTTTCCAGACCTTCGACTCGAAGAACTTCGACCTCAAGGCGAATTGTATGGGAAACGGTTGGATTCATTCTGTAATAGGCAATCACATCGACAACGTAAGTCCCCGGAAGTGCGTACCTTGCACCATTAAATGCATCTAGATCCGCATCGATATCCGTCATCGTAACGGTGACTTCAGTACTACTAGCGACCCCTTGGGCCGAGGTTAATGTGAATGGTCCTTCGGCAGATGTCGACTTCTCCCATTCATCCTCAGGAGGGTTCAATGCCCCATTGTCTGCCAACAACTGCACCGGTGTTACAACGAGAATGATTTCCTCATCACTCGTCCCTTCATTGGCCAAAGTCAAGTCCCACGAAACTTCGGTTCCTGTTGAGGGGTCCAAAACCAATTTCCGGGCTATATCGACTTCATCTGCATCCGCCGGAATAGAACCATCCGGCAAATGAGGCGTAATTCGAACACCGATCGCTGTGACATTCAATTCCAATTCAGCGACATTGTTGTTCGTCCCATCGACCTCGTCATTCATCTCAGTGACGTTGTTTGTTGGATCCAACGTCAATCGAATCGTGTGAATACCAGTGGTCGTGAATTGCTTTTGGAAAGAAAACGAGTCTGATGCCCCTCCAGCGAGAGGGGAGCGAGTACCACTCCAGAGGACTTCATTTTCTGTGATGTCCTCAACCAGCACCTCGTAACTTCCTGTCGTAGCCGGAGCTTGGTTGATCCAAGCCATTCGCAACAGAACGTAGTCGTTCTCAAGTGGTGTGACTTGACTTGCCCATACCGAACCCTCGAAGACGGCGAGGTCACTCATTGGGTTTTCATTACCAACCGCGGAAATGACGAGTGCATACCCTTGCTGGTACCCACCTGAATGGGAGACTGAAATTGTCCAATCGCCGGTAGGCCCGGACGATAGGCGAACCCGCTCCACATTGTTCAACGAATCTTTTGAGCCACCTGTGGTGGAAAATCCGTTGGCGAAATCATTGCCTTTGTAGGTCGTCCCATCTGGAGATGTTACGGTCAAATCCAAGTCGCTGACCAAACGCGAAGAGGATTGACTTGCTGAAGATGAACCCTCGCGATCGTTCCAAACCAATGTGACGTCAAGTCCGTAAGAGCCGTCCAAGGCATAATTGTAGGAATAGGAGAGGCCAGGAGACAAGGTCTGGGATGTGTCATAGAAGATGTTCTTTGGAATGACACCTTCGTGTGGATACAGACTCTCTTCGAGATCTAATTGACCCCAGCCTTCGTCCATGTTTGGAACGTTGGCGGTACCGATATCACGGGCCCCGTTGATTAGCACCGCTTTGATGAGGGCACTGTCCGGATTGGAAATTGAAAGTTCGGTTCGCAAGAATTGGCGAGCGAGGAGCGCGGCCCCTCCCACCACCGGTGCAGCTGTGCTGGTACCGTCCGCTGACATGTAAAGCGGAGTATTGGTACCAGAATGGCGTGCACTGGAGCAGGACCACCCTGCTGGGTTCTGTGCTTCTAGGGCGCGAGGGCTGCAAATCTGAACACCGGGGGCGACAATGTCGGGCTTGATTCGACCGTCTGATGTTGGGCCTATGCTAGAGAATGATGCGATTTGGCCGGTGGCGGCGGTTCCCGGTCGACCTGTCGTGGAAGCACCAACGGTCAGGACGTTCTTCGCGGTCGCAGGTGGTGCAACCGATTGTGATCCTTGACTACCTTCATTTCCGGCCGCGAAAACGACGAGGAAGT
Source organism: uncultured euryarchaeote (assembly GCA_937901365.1). Classification (GTDB taxonomy): domain Archaea; phylum Thermoplasmatota; class Poseidoniia; order Poseidoniales; family Thalassarchaeaceae; genus MGIIb-P. Next base: position 3,588 of record CALCEF010000072.1, read on the forward strand.
CATCGTAGTCATGTAGGAATGAATCTGCAGAACGGGAGTCAGATGTGTACTGGCCCCACGATGATTGTGCACCCCAAGAATTGGATTGGACGTGTGCATTCTTTTGTTGCGAGTCGCGGAACATGTCATACAGAGAACCCCAGCGAGCGAGTTGCCCAGATGAGTCGTGTTCAAGTTGGTAAAAGTGGAACGTCGCTGCAGGTGCAACCCCCTGAGTTGAGGAATCGCCCGAACCATCGCCAACCATTGTTCCAGCCACGTGTGTACCGTGACCTGAATTCGCATCCGCCCCAGAATTATCGGGGCCATAGTTGTGGTATACGCCACGAACACGATTGTTGAAATCACCATGATCTTGGTCCAGACCTGAGTCGGACAGTGCGCCCACCTCACCGGTGCCGTCGAGGCCGCCGTTGTGATTGTTCACAGTGGCATCGATGGTCGAAATGCTGCGAGCATAATTGTTGGCGATTCCAATCGAATCATGCGGTTCGATGAATAGCAGCCTGTGATCCTTTGACAGGGCGGGCAACCATACAGAATCAATGCCAACGATTTGGCACAGATACGAATCACATCGAACATATTCGGACCCCGCCATATACAGGTGTTCTTCCAATTCGCTGGTGTCTACATCCTCGGCCAAAGTGAGATCCAAATCGACCTTGCCCTCGGTTGCATGCAGGTCAACATCAAGTCGCCATGCCGGTTGTTGTGCACCCACCCAACGGACTTGGTCATCCTCTGCCAATTGGATGATTGCGGAACTGCGGGCTTCTGTGGAACTGGGTAATCTCAGAACCCATGCATCCTCTGGTAAAGTGTCTACAATTATCGCTCCGACGCCTTTGGCGATTGTTTCTGCCAATGTGCCATCATTTTGGAACAATTGCATGAGGAGGAAACCAGTTGCAAATGGGTCGTCGGACGCTTGAAGATGTGTAGGAATTGTGGGCTGTTCGTACAGTGGATCGAAGTTTCCGGTTTGTACCCAGAGTTGGCCTGAGCCAGATGAAATCGCCACACTGTGACCCGGCGAACCTTCTGATTCAAACCAGTTTTCAGCAGCTTCCGATGCGGTCCACAAGGGTGTTGAGAGTTGCTCATCGGTAGATGTAGGCACTGAGGAGGACCATGGCATTGACAGCATCAACGCGACCAAAACGAGAGGGACCAGTGCGCGACGCATGGGGTTGAACGAACCGAGACTCCTTTTTGATAGTTGACGCCCTTAGGGCGTCGGATGATTCACAACATTTGCAAGTCAACAGTTGTAATATGCTGAAATTGCTGCATCTGTTTTGGCAACGGATGCTCGCCAATCAGGTTCGGTGCCCATCAGCGCTCGAATGCAATCCACATTCTCCGGAATAACGTCGCTTTCTTGGTGAATCGCTTGGAAATAATACAACCTATTACCCATCAATTTCACACCATCTTCCCAGACGAAAATCTCATGCAAATCTCCCCACTTTCGACCGATGTCTCGGGCCATCTCCATGACCTCTGCCGTGGTGGTGATTCTGTTGTCCTCTCCATGCATGATGATGACGCGTGGAGTGTTCGACCACATCTCCAAGATCGACTCGGTTGTAAGTCCATGGCCATCCGGCAAATCTGCAATGATTGAATGTAGGTGCATGATGGTTGTCGGAACGGCAACTGCAAGGCTGTTAATCTCAATTTCCGGCTTGACTGTCATGACGTCTGGACCATGGTGACTAGGCACTTTGAGAACCGGTTTGATAGCGTTGATTGGACCCTTCTTTGAGTCGCCCGGGTCGGCTGCTCTACGGATCATTGTGCACTCAACTTTGAGCGAGCCGCAGTGCTCGTAAAGTGGAACCAAAGTTCGTGACAAACCTGTGGTGTTACAAGACACCACGCGCGTCCCCTGCGCATTCATGTTTTCAGCGTGGTTGGCAGATGAAGTGTAAGACAATCCGGTCAGAGCGTGTTTTTCTCCACCTTGGAACATGTATTTGACATCGGCTTTCTGATACTTGGCTAGATTTTCTGCACCGAGTTTACCGGGTGAGCAATCGACCACTACGTCGGCGACCGCGAGAAGGTCGGATAGTCCACCGTGACACTCGTAACCCTGCTCTGCAAATCGAGCGATTCGATCAGCGTCATCGAATGTGCAGTATAGCGGGAAGCCTTTCTTGACCGCAAGATCACAACCGAAGGAAGGCCCGGTTTTTGTGACCCC
>CALCEF010000073.1 GCA_937901365.1 uncultured euryarchaeote
GATTACGAGTCGTTGCTCGACCGCGCACGGGACAAGATTCCCGAGGATATCTCGTCGCGCAGTCGCTGGACATTGCCAGAACCGGACGTCCTCATCGAAGGTTCGCAGACCATTCTACGCAACTTCAACGAAATGATCTCAATGATGGACCGCGACGCGGATCACGTCTACCATTTCCTACAAAATGAACTCGGAACCAGTGGTACGAGAGACAAGGGCCGAATTCTGCTGAAGGGTCGAATTCCTCCTCGCCGAATCAAGGAGAAAATTGTAGCCTACGTCAAAGCCTTCATTTTGTGCCATCAGTGTAACGCTCCTGACACATCTTTCCTCAAAGAGGATCGAACGACATTACTGAAATGCCAAGCTTGTGGTGGAACTCGCCCAGTCAAACTGTGATTACTTCGGACTGAAGTCGAGTAAGACCTTGCCTCGATTGCCCCGATTGTGAATATGCTGTTGTGCAGCAGCCACATCCTCGAATCGGTAGACAGAATCAATCACTGGATCAATGGATCCCTTCTGTAGCATCTCAGCCAAAGAAATCATCTGTTCGCGAACAACATCCTCATCTTTCCACATGCCCATGTGAACACCAAATACCGATTTATTGGAGTTCATCATTCGAATCGGGTCAAAACGTGGTGTCGTTCTCCACATGTTGAGCGCTTTCAGCATCGAACGCTTCGGCCCTTTCACCGCAGATGAAGCGCCGAAGACATAGAGTCGTCCACCATTCCGCAATGCTCGATACGAATCCATGACATGCTTTCCGCCGACAGGATCCAAAGCATGGTGAACACCACCGATCTCATCCTTGATTCGTTTGACAAAATCTTCTCCCCTAGGAATGTGAATCATACCTTGCGCCTCGACAAAATCCGCCTTGTTCGCAGAAGCCGTGCCGTAGACGTTGCCAGCCTCTAGTGCCTTTGCGAGTTGGGCGGTCGCAGTCCCCACCCCTCCTGCTGCATGATGAACCAGAATCGAATCGCCTGGCTTGAAATTGCCCAAGTAAACCAACATGTGGTGCGCGGTCAGATAGGTGACTGGCATCGCAGCAGCAGCATCAAAAGAGACATTGTCCGGTAAGGGCCATACACGATTTGCATCGACCACAACTTGCTCAGCATAACCACCAAAACCTGGAAGTGCAACAACGCGATC
>CALCEF010000074.1 GCA_937901365.1 uncultured euryarchaeote
TCTTCTTCGACTATGACCTCTTCGACATCATCTTCGATTTCTGCAATGGGTTCAGCAATCACTTCGTCAACGACCAATTCTACCTCGTCCTCTTCGACAGCATCTTCGATTACAGGGACAAGTACAGGCAATTTCTCCTCAATTCTAGCCATTGGTGACTGTGGCCTGAAAGGTTTGAACTCAAATTCGGGATCTGCTTTACCTTCTGCATTGGCCAATGTAAGCATCAAATCTTGGAATTCTTCATCAAGAGCAACCAATTTTTCTGGCCGCATCAAATCAGAGAGTACCCGCTCTGCCAATTCTACATCCAATGCCCAGGGTAAGGGGATCAATCTATCCAATCGTGCAGCATGATCATCCATAGCCGCTCGAATTTCAGGCAAATCAAGGCCCAAACGAATCGGATCTTGCATCAACAATTCATGCAATCCTTCAACAGACCATCCGAGATGCCGCCAATCATTCAATTCCACTTGTAACCCTTCGATCACATGAGATAACCGATCATCACCCTCTGATTTCGCTCTCGGAATTTTCAGTGACACAGACAAATCTTCACCACTTTCTAAACCGGACACGGTTGCTTCGTATGTTGCTAAATCAAGCGAATCAGAATCAAGGTCTTCTGGCCAGAGTGTCGCAAGTTCCAATCGGGCTTGATCTAAGTAGTTACGATGTCGAGTACGGCGGTTGTTCGCCAACTCAAACCAATCCTGAGCTGCTTCAACGACATCCATCCCAGCCCCCACACCGCGTAATTGCTGTAACCAATTTTCAGCATCAGTGCCACCACTAATCGACGTATCGAGTGATTGTAACCCTTCGATTAATGGGATGATTACATCGATAAATGGCTGATGTGCATCGAGCTCCTCAAGAATCGCACGAGGCTCAGTGTCGATGAGATGTGCCCACGTTGTTGTATCAATTCCGTGCGATGCCCACCCTTCCAATCGGGCCTCACAAGCTGAACGTGCTCCCTCTGTTTTTGCAGTTAATCCCTGTAGTAACACGTCCAATGCTTGGATTGCATTCAGGTGCCCTCTCGTCCGCTCCGCTAGACGTCGATATTCGGGCCACTGTTCGAGATGTGGCTCCATCTGAGACCAGATGCTGTGGGTGGCTTCGATTTGATTGGAAATCTCAGGAAGCTTGTCTTCCCACGCAATCATTTCACTCGCCAAAAGGGGTAATTTTGTCGGCACATCAAATCCTTCAGATTGCCATTCAGAAATACGCGCTTCGACGTGTGCATGTCTTCGTGCCAAGTCGTTAGCCACATCTTTGATTTCATTCGCCACTTGAGAAATGGCATTTTCTGTAGCCTCTTTTTGTGCCATTGTGGCAGCCCCCCAAAGCCGTTCAGCAATATTGTGACCAAAGGGCCGAATTTCATTCTCAATCCGTCGCTGGCACTGAGTCAGTAGACTATCCAAAGAGTGAATTCTTTCTGCTTCAGTAAATTGTTCATGCATTGGGCCAGATTGAATTCCACTGGTATCCCACCCCCTTTCAGTAAGCATCTCAATCATACCTTGCAACGCTCCGAATCGACGCTCTTGCCGCCGTTCAATTTCAGATAGCACCGGTTCGATTTCACGCGAAGGGCTAACCTCTTCGATCATTGATAGAATTCTAGGAGAACCCAATACGATGGCATCATCGACGGCATCTAGCCGCTCAAGTATGTGGGACAGTTCGACGGAACGCCCCTCATCGGACCAATTCACTCGTGAACGCTCGGCAATGATTACCCAAGGACGATGACGCCTCAGCAATCCACTGAGTTCAATTTCAACAGCCGCAGCTTCCATCGGGTTTGCGAGTTGTGCCAACAATCGCCGCCGATCATCTTCACGATGTTCCGGCAAATCGAGAACCTTTGAGCGAATGGCAGCAGCACGGTCTGCTTGTTGTTCCAATCTTAGCATCTCAGCGCTTGCCAAATCACCGGTGGGCAAATCAACATCGAAGCCACGATTGCGCAGGGCTTCAACGCGTGATTTGAATCGCTCACCGTCATCAGTCACAAGGTCGCCCCAGCACGTCGTGGTGGCTTGCGGCTATTCAACCTCAGCCTAAACGGCGAGTAAAAACGCCTCTCAAAAACCGCTTTTCACCCCTTAAGGGGTGCGAACCACTCAAAAGGCGTGAAAGTCCGCTCCGCCCAATGGACCCAGTCTCGATTGGATTGACGCTATTCTTTGCAGCGGCTACAGGTGCGGTAATTTGGTGGCTCGTGCAAGCAGAAATTAGTTTGAGAAAACTGCGAGAGGATTTGGAAACTGCACATGCAGAAACCAGCCAGTATCTCGCCAGTTTGAATGCTCGAACCGAAGAACTCTCAGACAGTGCATTGGCACTCCAAAGAGCACATCCTGGATTGGCCGGAATTGTCGATGCCCACCGCACAATCGATGTTTTGCAATCCACACTTTCTGGTGCAGGCGAATCCGAAGAGACGTTTGCAGCAGCAGCGACTACACTTTCAGCACTGAAGGGCCTACTTGCAACCCGCGACGGAGAGGGGGATTTAGAGAACACAGAATCTGCTGACCCCGGCTTGCTCACCCTTGTTACACGAGTATTGCAAACCCTCGATCAACTTGAATTGACTGCTGACGCCCTCAAATTGTCTGAACTTGAGATTCGTCGATTGGGCGAACTATCATTCCTTGCAGGAGATCGTGATTGGGCCCTCGCATGTTACACAGCAGCATCCAATATTGCGCCCGGACAACCAGCAACCCTCCGCAGCCTCAGCCGTTTGGCCCGTGAATCAGGTGATGACGACAATCTGCGACAACACCTCGATGGTTTGCTTTCAATCGACCCAGATGATCCACATCTCTTGCGAGAACACGCTCGTTTGTTGACCAAACTTGGCGATGACGGGGCAGAGAGAAATATTCGCCGCCTCGAAGCGATGGGCGAAGTTACAGCTGAGGACAAATCCATGTTGGCCAGTTTGGCTGTAAGAGCCGGCGATACCGATGCCGCCCTCCAATCCATCGAAGCCGCACTTGCCAGCGATCCGAACGAAGAAGATTGGCTACGCAAGGCAGAAATCCACCTCGAGAGAAACGAACGCGGCCTTGGAATTACCGCTGTTGATGAAGCGATTTCACTGAACCGCCAATCAGGCCCGGCTTGGGCCATTCGTGCAATGCTGTTGAAGAATGAACCGGGTCGATTGGAAGAGGCACTGAAGGCGGCCACCCATGCTGTTGCATTGGGGGAGCCCCA
>CALCEF010000075.1 GCA_937901365.1 uncultured euryarchaeote
CTACTGAGGAATGTAGTCGTGTTCGTCTCGGCTTCTCCGTGAAGTAATCCATCCTCCCGAATCTCAATTTTTAGTGGCTCGTCAGCATGTACCAAGTGTATGAAGTGCACCACACCAACCTCGTCACCCAGTGTGATGTTGTCAACATCCTGTGGATTACTCAATTCTCCCTCATAGATGAGTGTTGGAGTGGCTTCACCCTCCCAATCCAGTGATGGGTCGGCATCAATCGTTCCGACACTGTCGAGATGTTCAGCAGGAATTGGCGATACAGAGAGCAAAATGAGCAACAACGCGAGGCCCACCGCTCGTGTGCGCATGTGCCGGGCCTCCGGCCCGCCACCTTTAGAATCATTCAAGTCAAGTGCATAGACAGCCCCGATTCATGGAACACAAGCCCTTGGCTCGAACCGTGATGGCGCGATGGCGCCATGCACGTATTTTCGGCCTCGGCAACCGCTCTTCTCCGGGTTCCTTTACACCTGGATTGTGCTTGACTCCTAAAGATCCCGAAATGGAAGTTGAATTGGCCCCATTTTTCGTCGAACACAATTCCGAAAACTTACCTGCATCATTATCGATGACGGCCCGAGGAAACTGGTCTTTCCCCTTCGGAGAAAGCGATGTACCAAAGTACACTGCTGACGAAGGACACACATTGCCTCCCAGTCTACAGGATGCGGATTCTGGACAGGGTCAAAGCACAGGTCCGCTGCTACCAGTTTCTTGGCAACGATTGGTTCATGATGCCACACTACTGGATGTAGATTTAGCACCTGAAATCATCGTTCTGCAGGATGCTTTGCAATTGGCGGGGCACCCCGGTCGCTTGGTACAGACCATCCGCCTCGTTCGCGAGCGCTTCCCCGCGGCTCTACTTTGGGCCCCTGGGCTTGGTGGGCCAGACAATTGCGCACTTCTCGCATGGTTCGGTTTGGATTTGTTTGACCTTCGTCGTTCACAACAAGCTGCAGCCCATGGTGTGCTTTTGACTCGCGATGGCCCACGACAGATTGACTCAACCAGTGGAGAATCCGCTGAAATGACTGCTCAAATTTCGGAGTGGAAAGCCTCATTGTCAGCGACACGTTCAGCCATTCAATCGGGTACTTTACGTGAACTCGTAGAGAAACAATCACTCAACAGTCCGCGCCTAGTCGAACACCTTCGAAGGCACGACGCTCTATTGTGCGATTCCGCACCTTTGAGCATGCACGTAGAGAAAACCCAGCGCTTCCGTTGTCACAGTTCTGTTAGTCGAGAAGATCCAATCGTACAGGATTGGATTCACCGAATTGAGCACGACTACATGCCACCTGAAATTCAGCGTGAAACTCTGGTGCTGTTACCCTGTTCGGATCGCAAGCCGTATTCATCCAGTCAAAGTCATCGTTTCTTCCGTTCAGCCATTCGCAATCGCCGAGTCCACCAAGTAATGGTCACCAGCCCCCTTGGACTCGTCCCTAGGGAACTGGAAGAGCAGTGGCCAGCGGCACACTATGATGTGCCTGTGACTGGAGATTGGGATGATGACGAATTGGCCACCATTCGAAGATTGGTCAATGCATTGGTTGAGCGGGTTGGATACAAGACGATCATCAATCACTCTGGAATCGATTTCGATTTGGATACAATCGACACTCGACCTGAGGGTGTTGGTGCCTCCTCAAAAGCCGCGTGTGATGTGCTTCGGGAGGCGGTTGAATCGGTTGGCGGTGAACACATGCGGGAAAAGCAGTTCCTGATGCATTCATTCGCATCACTGAGTCGCTGGCAATACGGGACGGATGCGTGGATGGATGGACTCCGCGTAGGTGGAAAACCACCGCGATGGATGCTGATGAAGGACAAGCAGCAGATGGCACAGTGGCATCCCGAAACAGGTCGCTTCTCATTCACCAAATCAATCCTACCAATATTGCGAGAAACTGGAACATTGAGAGAGGTAGAAATCGGGGGCGATGCCCCTTGGAAAGGGGACATTTTCCCAGCCATGGTGGTAAAGGCTCCATCCGACCTCAAAATCGGTGAAGAGATACTCGTCATTCGAGATGGCAAACTCCTCGGCTCGGCTCGCTGTAAGGCTGCGGGATGGGAGTGGAGCGGAAGTGCGGGACGGCTTGCAAAGTCCCAACACCGGCTTTAGAGCCCACGATGCAAACTTGGGGGGTGTTAAATACCGCCCAGAGGGCGGTAGTGACTATGGCCACTGCCAATCGAACGAACCACCTTAGCACCGCCCTTGTGTTGTTGATGTTCCTCTCGGTCCTCGCACCGATGATGGCACCACACATGGGAATTGAAGTCGCATCGGAGGAGAATAACCATCCAAATGCTCTCAAACAGGCTGATAGAACCATGGATACCGGGGCCCGTGCCCCCTGTCCAGCCGTACAGAGTGACGGCGGAACTGCAGGCGATGCTGGCAACACCACTGCTACGGCCAAATCACAGGGTTCTGATCCCACTGTTACGAACTTGGACGGATGTGTTGACACGTCAGATACTGAGGATTGGTATGGTATTCAACTCTCAGCAAACAAGGACGTCGTCATTCAGTTGCGAGATTTCGGTGACGGAACGAACACAGATTTCGATTTGGTTGTCTCTGACAGTACCGGTGGCAACCCACAAACCGGAACAGGATACGTGGATTATTCGCTAACTTATTCGGCCACTGAACGTGTTGAATTCACGACAAACACCACCACTGCAGGAATGCATTATGTGCAGGTTTGGCAGTACAATGGCGACGGCAATTACAAGCTCGATATTTGGACCAACAACTCAGTTCCAAAGCCAGATCTCGCAGTCAATTCAATCAGCGGACCAACCAATGCAACGGCAGGAGATACAGTAGACGTGACCTACACCATCGAGAATTATGGTCCAGGTGACACGAATTCAAGCAACCCTTACGATGTCGTGTTCATCCTATCCTTGGACGACACCTATGACTGGAGTGATTACGTTATTGAAAGTCAAATCGCAGGGCCTTACCTAACCGCAGGAAGCAATTCTGTCGAGACAAGTCAAGTGACGATTCCTGCCGATATCGACAGCGATGATTACCATTGGATTGTCTGGCCCGATGGCTGGGGCAACGTAACAGAAGCTGATGATCTCAACAACAACAATGCCAGCACGGGTGTGACCACAATATCTGGTATGCCTTGCCCCAACCTAGACGATGCGTCGACAGGAGCAGATGTAGGTGGTGTTGAGGCCGAAGCCCACGATTTGGGTGCAGGATTCACCGGTGTAATCACAGGATGTGTGTCCGGTGGTGACAAGGCGGACATGTACATGCTCTCAATGGGTCGAGGACAGAACATCACGGCCGTTCTCACAGCAGATAACTGGGATGCAGATCTCGATTTGAGAATCTGGAACACGACCTCCGGCTCGACTTCAACAACCGCTGTGGACAACAGCGCTGGATTTGACAGCAATGAGTCCGTATCAACCGCAGGAAGCGATGCAGATGGCGCTGCTGACACCTATTACATCAACGTCTCACAGTACTCTGGTTTGGCCAATTACACACTTGAGATTTGGACCAATGGGACCATCTTCATCCCACCATACGACTGTGGAATCCAATCGGATTGGGGTCAATCGAATTACGATGCAGGTTCCGACCGAAACACCGCATATGATGTGGGCGACAATCCAGAATCGCTTGGCCGTGGATGTCTCGATCCCGCAGACATGACAGACGCCTACCGATTCTCCCTTTCAGGAATGCAGGGTAGCACCATCGAATTGGAAACAGACAATGCGACAAATATGCACATTGAACTGTATTCGAGTGAGAATGGAGTGGATGAATTCATTTCAGGACACTCCACAGTCAACGGTGTTGCACAAGTAGATACAACGAGCATTGATTTCGATGAACTGGATGGTAACTTCTTCGTTCTCATCACCGCCAATGAGACAGGTGATGATTGGGAATCTGGTTGGTATAACCTGTCATTCACGCCCACTGATGCACCACTTCCTGATCTAACTGCAATGGACATCAACTGCCCGATGACAACAGAGACGACGGGATATACCGCGAACTTTGTCGCTCAAGTTGGTAGCATCGGCGGTCCAATGGATGCCACACCCTTCGCTTGGGAAATGACACTCGTCCATGAAAATGGAACGGTTGTGATGTCGCTACTCCAAGGTAGTCACTCCGACGCATTGGATGGAAATGACGGCATCATCGACCAGGATGGAGAGCAAATCCTCCTCGACAGCGCACTCATTACCACTGGCAACTACACCTGTGTGTTGACCGTTGATGGAGGCGATGTAATCGAAGAGTCAAATGAGACAAACAACGTCATGATTTCATTGCCATTTGAAATCATCAATGAAGACGAATTGTATGCTGATGACGTGGATCGTGATGGCGTTCCAAACGACCTAGACGGTTGCCCGAACACGCCTGGTGACTCCACCATGGATCGCCTAGGCTGTCAAGACGCAGACGACGATGGTTATTCGAACGGCGGTGACGCATTCATCTACGAACCTACGCAGTGGAACGATACCGATGGCGATATGTTTGGAGACAACAACGGTCCAAATGACTACATGGGTGACGATTGTCCAAATGAACCCGGCGTAATGTCTGGAACAAATGGTACCGGTTGTCCAATTTGGGTACCCGATGAAGACAACGATGGAATTGCAGATGCCAATGACGTCTGTCCAGGAACTCCAGCAGGTGCTGCCGTGGATGCATTCGGTTGTTCCGATACCGATGGAGATGGTGTCAAGGACTACGAAGATGACTGTGCAGATACTCCCGCTGGCACCTCCGTCGACAACACGGGTTGCCCGATCGATGAAACCGATGGAACTGGAGATGGAACTGGTGAAACTGACAATGACCAGTCAGGGGATGCGGAAAGCGCCACTGATGAAGATTCGAACACCATGTTCTACATCATGGCTGCAGCTGGCGTCGTCCTGCTTCTGGTTATCGTGCTAGGAGTCACACTCGTACTGCGCTCGAGCGGTGGCGGTGGAGATCCTACCGAACAGGCTTGGGCTACTGCGATTAGTCCTGAACAACAGGCATACGAGCAGCAACTGGTCGGCATGGGATACACGGCTGAACAAGCACGTGCATACGCGAGCCAATACTTCCAGAAGTGATTCAGTAGAAGTTGAGCACCATGTCGGACGCGTTTCTCGATGAACTTCGAGAAACCATCCGTACCATACCCGATTTTCCAATCGATGGAATCATGTTCAGAGATATCAGTCCGGTATTGAGTGGCGCCGGCCTTCTGACTAAAGTGACCGATCGATTTGTTGAGGACATCACAAAACTAGGTTGGGAGCCAGACGTAATCGTTGGCCCCGAAGCGAGAGGATTCATCTTTGGCCCTTTGCTTGCCGAGCGCCTTGGGATTGGCTTCGTTCCTGTGCGTAAGCCCGGGAAATTGCCTGCTGAAACACGACGCATCGAATACACGCTGGAATATGGCTCAAATGTTCTGGAAATGCACAAGGATGCGATTTCAGAAGGTCAGAAAGTTGTGATCATCGATGATTTATTGGCTACAGGCGGCACAATTTCTGCTTGCGCAGAACTTTGTCAGGAAGCCGGTGGAGATGTCTTGGGGGCGCTATTTTTGATTGAATTGGATGGACTCGATGCGCGTTCAGCAATCGCACCCATTGCTGCCCATGCTCTCCTTGAATTCCCAGCATAACCCCCCGAAGGGGGGAATTCACATTTCGAGGCATAGCGGAGCGGTTATGAAGGGGGAGCAGGTCGGCGGGACGCTCGAGGTGCTCTATACATGGCTCGCATGCACAGTCCAGGTCGCGGAAAGAGTGGTTCAACCAAGCCGCTTGTCGACAAGGCACCAGAGTGGTCAAACACCGATGCTAAGGAAGTCACCGAACTGATTCTTTCGTTAGCTGCTGAAGGCCACAACCCAACGACGATTGGCACCATTTTGCGCGACCAGCATGCAGTCCCAGATGTCCGCCTCGTCCTAGGCAAGAGGCTCGGGCAGGTTTTGGCTGAAAACGAAATCACACCAAAGTACCCTGAAGACCTGATGAGTCTGATGCGCCGTGCTTTGCGCCTAATCGACCACCTAGAATCAAACCGAAAGGATCGACACAATTCCAGACAACTTGAGTTGACGGAAAGCAAGATTCGCCGTCTTTCTCGATATTACAAGGGCCGTGGTCAACTCGATGCAGAGTGGACCTACAAGCGTGACGAACTCCGCTTGATGGTCGAGTAAGCCCTCCTTCCATAGAGGTCATGTCTTTGAACCGCAGGTGGAACCACAACTCTGCCGCACATGACTTTACTCGATTTACCAGTCTTTTCAGAAGCTGCCCCTACATTGCGGGAGGCGGCGTTGAAATTACGTACAGTTTCATCCTCAGTGACGATCGCTGCCCCTCTTGATGAAAATGGGATCTTTGCCTCAGCATTGCTTGAAGCAGCCCTCTTAGATTCAGGCATCCCATTCCAGCGCCGTTTGCGGGAAAATCCAGAACCTGCTAAGGGGCCTAGTATCGTCATTGGTTCTTCCACCGTATCACAGATGCGGCCAGTGGAGTCTGATCCCTTGTGTCTCTATTTGGAACCCCTTGAAGTCGATGCATTGATCGCCAGTGGCGGAGACATACGTCGTGGTGTGGTTTCACCAGTTGCACTCGCTGCAGCCCTCGGTAGTTCAATCACCAAGACTGGAGCGATTTCGCGCATGCTGTTACCTTGGATTCTCACTGGAAATTGGTTGTCAGAAGGGCTTGAACACACCTATGACCCCGTCTATACCGTTCTACGAGATTATCTTACAGAGGAAGGTCATATTCGGGTCGTTCCAATGCCAGAGGTCCCTGATATCAACCCAGACAGTTTGCCTGGAATTGATGCGGTTGCTCTGGGAGCAGTTCGTAATCGGTGGGGCCAACTAGATCTTGAGGGGCGAGCTCAATCCTTGTCACACTTACTCAAACCTCTGCTGGATTCAGAATTACCTTCCACAGCCCGCTTTGAGGAACTCGGTTGGCATCGTATTATGGCATCTGGGTGGGAGCAGGATTTGGCCAGCCAATTGGTTGACTTTTCCAAGGTCTGGAGAGATTCCCCCTCAGGGCGCAGGCGTCAAGCGAGCGACACAATAGACCAGTTGCTACGGACTGGGAAAATTGCTTAACCCTCGATTCGAAGGTTTCGACCACAGCCGCCGCATGGAATTCGCACGGGCCTCTTCATCGTTTCAACAGGGTTTGATGTTCCACACGCTGGACAATCTACAGTCGGTATTTCTCTCGATAGAGCCTTCTCATAATCATCCGAAAGGGGTTCATCTCCTAGAGTCCACTCATATTCATGGCGAGGCGAAATGATGGCCAATGGCATCATTAGAACTGCACAAGCACCTGCGATTCCCATCACAAATGTGGGAGGTAAGGCCGACAAGGCATACACGTAGGCCATCATTCCAGTGAATGCGACTGAAGAAATGCCAACAATCCAACGTGAGCGATATTGTGTAAGGCGCAGTCCGATGACAATTCCTGTGACCAGCAGCAAAATGGTTGCCAACAGGGTCACGAATGGGGAAAACAGTGCGCTACCCGCAACTGCATATTCTACCTCGAACTTGTCGTCGGCGGACAAGCCATTGACCTCGATTGTGACCACTTCTGACAATCCTACGCGGTAGTGTGTCACCTCCATGTGATCTGGCAGGTCCTCCTTGATGACATTGTATAATCCTGAAAATGCGCTCGTGGTCAGCGTCGCACGCAAATCGACCGACGGGTCACCATTCATCGTCCAGATACCATTGCCTAATTGTGGTCGAATGAAATCTGAAATGAGAAGGAGCCGTTCCTCTCCTGTCAATTCAAGCACAACATCAATCCGAATTTTCATGGGTGCATCGTCAATTCCTGAGACTCCCATGAGATCAATTTCAACTTCGGGATTCATGTCGAACAAATCTGCCTCAAACAGTCCGTCGGGGTTGAGTGCCAATCCCGTGTTGCCCAAGAACACCTCAAGGTTGCGTGTGCTTCCATCGATGTGGTTCAGCAGAACTTCTTTCTCGGAATCATCGACACGGCCATTTTCTCGAAGATTCGATGCAATAGATGGCCCCTGCACTTGGCTAAACAAATGGTCTGAAGGTAACGAACTGTTACCGATGTTATCCATGCCCCAGCGCAGCCATGAGGCCATTGAACCTTCAATTTCCAATTCAACGGTTCGAGTGATGTGAGAACCATCGTATTTCACGTCAATTTCTACACCGAGTCGACTACTAACAGCACGAGCCGGCTCACCGAAATGGTAACTCTCGCTCCCACCGCCTTCTTCGAAGGTGATGTCATGCATCCTCCCTGAGGTCAAGGG
Source organism: uncultured euryarchaeote (assembly GCA_937901365.1). Taxonomy (GTDB): domain Archaea; phylum Thermoplasmatota; class Poseidoniia; order Poseidoniales; family Thalassarchaeaceae; genus MGIIb-P. The sequence goes on from CALCEF010000075.1 coordinate 8,399, forward strand.
GATATCACCATCATTGAGCCAAATGGACAGATTGATCTGATAATTTCCGTCAGTAGGACTCGAACCCGGGTTCCAAACGAATGGAACTTCTATGCCACCTGAGACGATGCTGGGTGAACGGACATCACTGATGACCACACCACCGACCTTGAATTCAAAATCCTCCAATGAGGACCACATTCTTTCACCGAATCCAGATTTCAATATGACTGGGAAGAATACTTCTTCGCCAACCACAAGCGCATTGGGCATGTCGACGGTTACAAGTGGCAAATTGACCCGAATAGCGCTCTCGGTATCTTCACCCCAAACGAATCGAATCGATGATTCGTCACCGGGTTGTGTAAACAGTAGACTCCTGACTGCGAAGGTCACCTCAATTGGATCATTCATGCTGACTGCAACCTGTGGTATTTCGATATCGATGGCAATCATGTCGTTGCCTGACATGAAGGCACCAGGTGTGCCACTTTCAGCCGTGTAGACATTGTTTCCAATTTGAACATCCACGGTGGCGTTGGCATAAACTCCAGCAGCATTTTCGACTTCGTAAGCGATGTTGAATCTCCAAGTGGATTCGGGCACGACTGCACTTTGTTTCCAGAGGATGCTCCACGTTGCGATTTCTTCTGTTCCTTGAGCGGATTGACTGACTCCTTTTTCGTTGATCCCAACAAGTTCACTCTCAAATGGAGTCATCGTCGCTTCGTTGTTTTCTCCGATGAAGTAGAGTTCAAATTCACTTGGGCCACAACAGACCACCTCTGCACTCGCAGACGGCAAACTGAGAGGAATCAGGGAGGCCAATAGAATGGCCAAAACCGTACAGACTCGGCGAGATTGGCGGGCCTGCATGGTCTTGCGACAGAGAGATTTGACTTAGAACCCTCGTGCGCGCGCGTGTAGGCAAAATCAGCCATGTAGCCGAACCAATCGACGCACCCCGTCCTCTTCTACACCTTCGAGAATGGCGAATCCCATCCTCTCTAGTTGGACAATGGTTCCATCGGGGTAATCGTTGGTTTCCAACAGACCTGTTGCAGCTACCAACTCCCCCTCTTCTTCAAGCAGTAAAACGGCTGGCTGCGCCATATTTTCTGGTAACCAATGAATGATTGGGGTGTTGCCAACACGTTCGGTACGAATGACTTCCCCACTCACTCCTTCGTTTGGACCATCCGCTAGGGCAATATCTGCGAAATCCTTCAAACGCCTTTCGCTGCCTGAAACCCAATCCTCTCTAGCAATGCTCACCTTGATGGTGTCGCCTCCAAGTGGCCATTCCCGAACTCCCTTGTCAGGGTGCTCAGGATGGATTGGCAGAGTGACTTGATCCATCTCGATCCCTGAAATGTCCAGAATCACATTACGTGGTTCACGCACAAATGACAAGCGTGGTGCATCCGCATCCACCGCTTTGGCATTTAGACTGTTCAAGGTTGACAATGGTACCGAGATATCCTTCTGTGTGAGTCCGAGGTCTACCCAAAACTTTCGCATTGCACCGGCGTCATACCCTTTTCGTCGCATGGCCCGCAGTGTAGGGAGTCTTGGATCATCCCACCCTGAATATTTGCCACCTGCGATGTCAGATTTCATTTGAGATGTGCTGAACCCGCCAAATTCGTGGACTTTGACGCGCCCCCAATACAGGGTTTCTGGATAGGTCCAACCAAATTTTTCGTAGAGCAATGTTTGCTTTCGAGTTGAATCCATCAAATCCTTGCCGCGAACAATGTGTGTCACACCTTGCAAATGATCCTCGACCGCACTTTGGAAATCGAGTAGTGGCCAGACCTTGTATCGGTCGCCGACGAGTGGGTGGTCAGCGTGTTGAATCCTCAATGCTGGCCAATCTCGAAGCGCCGGGTTTGGTAGGGTCATATCTGTACGGATTCGAATGACTGCGCCTCCTGGCTGAATCGTTCCATCATTCATTTCTTCCCAGAGTTTCATGTTCTCTTCAGTAGCGCGATCTCGACAAGGACAGGCCGTTTTTGAGGTTCTGAATTCTTTGAACGCCTCACCACTGCATTGGCAGACGTAGGCATGTTCTTCCGCCAAGGTTTTCGATGCATGTTCAAGATACACATCCATTCGGTCTGAGGCCTTCAAGATTCGATCTGGTGCGCGTCCTGCAAGCCATGTGAAATCATCCTCAATCATTGCGTAGGCTTCCGGATCAGGTCGCTTGACCACCGCATCTGTATCGTCGAATCGTAGAATCACTTCACCATCATGCATGCTGGCAAGCTCCGCGTTGATGACAACTCCACGCGCATGTCCCAAGGACAAGGGGCCGTTTGGATTGGGTGCAAATCGAAGCACGACCTTACCATCTTCCGCATTGGGCAATGGTGGCAAGCCTTCTCGTCGTTCCTTGACTTTCTTCTCCAGAGCATCTGGTGATTCACTCTCTAGGAGTTCACGAATGTGGTCGAGTCCCTTCTCAGCAGCCATGGCATTGGCCTCATTTACTTGGGCTGCAATAAAACTGGTCAGGTCCTTTGCCCGACTACGCAAGTCTGGATTTTCACCCATCACTCGCCCCATCACGGACCCAACTTGGCCCTGCCCATCGTATTCCAGAGCATTCTGTAGGGCATACTTGCGCAGCAGTGCTGCAACCTCGGGTTCAAGTTCGCCCATAGGGCGAAACCGTTCGCACCCCGTTCTTGAACATGCGGGACTCAAAATAGGGTCCGCTGCGCGTTGGGAGGGGCATTTGGGTCAACCGGCCTTTGTGGGGGCTGGGCGTTGTGGGTCGCTTGCCACGCATCTCTAACCGTCGCCCATCCCCACCGCAAACAATCGTGTGGTTCGGCTCCTTCAATCAGTTGAGGTATAGCTGCAATCGTTGTTGGATCAGATGGATATCCTGAGCCTAACTCGATTCCAATTTCCGTGGATAGAGATTGCAATGCATTGTCCCGTGCCACTTTCGCCAAAATCGAGGCGCCTGCCACAGCCAGGCAGTGCAAATCCGCACCGTGGCGACTGTCCATCGACCAACCATCCCACGGCCACCCCGGAAGGCGGCTGGCGACGTTGTTTCCGAATCGACTCGCATCCGCATCACAAGCATCCAACTGCAAGATTCCACCACCGTCGGTTCGCAATTTTCTCGCCAGTGCTGCAAACAGGGTGACTTCGTGATCATTTAGATTTGTTAGAGCCATAGCGCGGTCGATTTCAGCAGGATTAGAAATGTGTAATTCAATCATCCAATTTCGTATTGAGGCTTGCTCTCGAATCCATGCATCCAGTTCGATGCGCTTCGATTCAGGTAGCAACTTCGAATCGGTCACTCCTGCACCATGCAGCAGTGGTAAATCCGCTTCAGGCAAACACAGGGCTCCAACGACCAGTGGGCCGATGACTGGTCCTCTTCCTGCTTCATCGATCCCGATTCTCCACATGTGAATCACAGATCCAAATCCAAGTCACCATCATCGGATTCCATCGGCACATTTTCTGGTGATTTTCGTGGATGGCGAACCGTCCGCGCATCATTGGATTCGGCCGGTTCAAGAAATTGGTTTGCCTCGTGTGGGCCAGAATCTTCGAGCAGCACATCTGTGAGGGATTCAATCGCATCATAATCCGCTTTCACATCGTGATGTTCGAATACAGTTTCAGCCGCCTCGATAACTTCAGGTGACGGTGCGACCCTCTGCTGTTTTGTTTCGGATTTCTTCTCAAACTCCATCTTGAAGGCAGCAGCATCCATGGTTGGGCTTGTGGGTAGAGGTGTTTGAACCCCCTTTTCACTGAACTTGTCCATCCAATCTTTGGCCTTTTCAGGTTCGACATGTCGTGCGGCGATCATCTCGTTCCATTGAGCATCCTTTCGCTGTCGATAAACAACTGCCCGGTGTAGTACCACAGCACCAATCATGGTGACAACAATTGAGATGAGAATCTGGCCCCAATCGTTCCAGAAAGATTGTGCATTCTCGACGAACTGATCCCAGCCGCTTTCCTCTTCTACGACTTCTGGTCGCCAATATTCGACGAGTATTTCGTATTCGGTGCGGTTTGTGAAAATGATGCTGGGCTCAAGCGTACTTCGCATCTCAACAGTAATTGCCGCTGTACGATTCAATTCTTGGTTTCGCGGTAACTGCATCCAGGCCGTGAAGGTCACATTTGAGTTCGGGGCGATATCGTGAAGGATGAAATGGTTGGGTTCCCATTCGCCAATCTCCCACTCTTCCGAAGTTGGAGGAATCAACCCATATTCGGCGAAAATATTCGTCGACAATGTGACGTCCAAACCATCGGCGATATTGCCGATATTTCTGAATGTGTAAGTCAGTGTAACATTGTCCATGTCGTCCATCGCAATGCTGTTTGATTCGATTTCCCACTCGCAAAGGGTCGCAACCCCAATCGTCGATGTGGTCGACCCCATCTCGATTCCATCGCTCGTCATCAATCGAAGTGTGGGAGACAGTTCGAATCCAGCAGGCAATCCCTCTTCGACGACGTAGATGATGCCGATGTCTGCAACTGCTCCCGGCTCGAGGTTGATCAAATCAGTCTCCATTTGTATGTCGAGAGATTCGGGTAATTCAAACTCGATTTCGTATTCATCCGCATAATTGCCGGTATTTTGAATTCTGAATTCGCTTGTACAGAGATCTCCGGCATCCATCAACGCACAATCGTCGTCCATGAATTCAATCGTTGCACTTCGTTCGCGAACAATGTTCACTTCAATCATTGTAGTGGAGATTTGCTGACTCGCTCCAATGCTCCATGTGCTGAATTCTACCCACATCGTTCCAGCGGGGAGATTTGGAGCATGGAATTCCAATTGTACAGTTCCTGTTTCATATGGTCCCAAATCGAGAACTTCGTACAGTTCCCAAATCTCAACAGACCATCCATTTTGAAGGAATGAAATCGAGGGTTCAAATCCTGTAACAGGCACCCCCTCGGCACTGACCGGTTGAACTCGAACACCCATGCTCTTCTGCTCATTGCCCAGATTTCGAACGGTTACTGGGACGCGAACCTCTGTGCCGGGATCCAAAGTTGCATTGACCGGTTGTGCTGCAACTTCGGCACCATTCCACGGTAGAACTTCGATTGTGAACGTCCACGAGGTTGTATTTCCATCGTGTTGACTTGTTGCAGTGATCGTAAACGAGTGTACAGATCCGGCCAGTGGCCACCCCATCGAGACTTCAGGGACCGAGATTGCAAACTGAATCCAGTGCAG
>CALCEF010000076.1 GCA_937901365.1 uncultured euryarchaeote
AGCAATGCTCATTGGATTAGACCTGTATTTGGATTCTCAAGGCTATACATATCAGGGGTACAGCCTCAATGTTGTCGTCTGGCCGGTTGGTACTGCATTGTGGAGTTTGTTCTTGCTAAGTCGTTTGGCAAAGGCGCGCACTATCCTTACAATGGGATGGTCAATGCGCCTCAAGACTGCTTTAGGAATCGGTTTGGCCACCGAACTTGCGATGTTACTCATGAACGAGGAGATGCAAGCTATCACCAATGTATGGGGCTGGACAGCAACAGTCGCTCTGACTGCCTTCCTGTTGAGTGGTCTATTCCGTGGGTTAGCTACTTCCATCAGCCGTATGTTTGGATTCAATAAGCGAAAGAAGGCGCCCGAGATTATTGACATCACTGACCAATGATTCTCTATTCTTGGTAGGCATAGCGCTCTTCATCCCAAGGGTCGCCCCGCTTGTGGTATCCATTGCGTTCCCAGAATCCACGCGCATCTTTGCTGAGCAGCTCGATTCCATCAACCCATTTGGGGGATTTCCAAGCATACAGATGATGGCAAACGAATCGCAACGGTCCACCGTGATCCGGTGTCAAAGGCTCACCATCGTGATGGGTAGCAAACAGGTTGTCTGGTTTGAGAAAGTCCTCAATCAGCAAATTGGTGGTATATCCACAGGTACAATGCAGCATCACAGCCCCAACCTCTTCAGTAAGGTGTGGCTCAATTTGTGACCAAACCGCTTCGATTGGCACACCACGCCATGTGTTGTCGTATCGGGACCAAGTGGTTACACAATGGAAGTCACGCATGGTCTCATGGTCGCCCAATGCAAGGAACTCTTCCATCGTCCATTCCATCGGTTTGGAAAGCCCATGCCCGGAGACGTGGAATGACCAACCATCGAGCTCTACCTCGGGTGTAGAACCGTAGGTCAGTACCGGGAATCGCTTGGTGAGGAACTGACCAGGTGGCAGACGAGGCCTACCATCCTCTAGCAATTCCTTGCTTGACATGGATGAATCCACCAGCATCGACGATTTAAGGGAGGCGCACTACGGCGTTCTGCCGGAGGCCTTCCTTTGTCTGCAGACATCCTCGTCGTCTACAAGAAGAACTTCGAAGCGGTTCATGACCGAGCGATGGATCAAATCCAGGCTGATCTCGAACATCTGGTAGAAACACGTGGTATTCGTGCCGAATTCACAGCCCGTGAAAAAGTCCGTCATTCCGACTTCATCGGACGCGATTTGGTTATCGTCGTGGGTGGCGATGGGACCCTTACCAGCATCGCCCACAATGTCGGAGCAGACATACCGGTCATGGGTGTAAACTCACATCCTCGTAGAGACGACCCCGCGGGTTCGTTTGGATTCTTCATGGGTAGCGACCCCGAGAACTTCGCAAAAGACGTCGTTATGGCGCTCGATGGTGGTGCTATAGACAACGACCTACCGAGGCTACAAGCAGAAATCGTAACCACCTCGGGAAACCGCATCAAATGTGATCCAGCACTCAATGATTTGTTGGTCTCAAATACCCACCAATACCAGCCGAGCCATTACCGATTGCAACGTGATTCCGATGGCATGAATGGAGACATCGATGTCGTCCAGCATTCCAGTGGATGTTTGTTCTCAACATTCGTTGGTCAGGGTGCTTGGTATCGCAACATCTGCGACATGGAGGGCCAAACATTCCCTCGCTCGCAAATCGATTCGAATTATCTGTTCGTCAGCCGTGAATTGGATGGCGATCAAAGGCGACCCGGGGAATACATGGCATGGACTGCAGAACCCACTGTAATTACCAGCGACATGCATCGAGGATACGTTGTCAGCGATGGCTGGGATGAGACACATTTCATTCGCGGTGCAACGATTACGATTTCCATGAATGGCCCACGTCTGCATTTACTTACTTTCAGAGAGCGAATTATTGACAAATTATCGCATTGGCTAGAGTCATAATCATCCGTCATGACTTTTTATCGCCGTGACCCTGTAAGGGTCGTAGCATGACTGAAGAATCCGAATCTGAATCTTGGTTTGAACTGAAACCTGTCGAGTTTAGAGGTAGAGTTTGGGCCATTTCAGAATGGGTTCCAATTCTCTGTTTCATCGTCATTGTGTTCAATGGAATGCTGTTCTCGGTCATATTGGGTCTAATCGAAGTCGTTCTTCTAGTGGCCTTAATCGGTTATCTCCAATCGCGACACGAAGGTCCAATTTATGGGCGCGATTCAAATCAACCCATTGAAAGTGGTGATATCCCAGAATCAAAACTTCCATCCAAAGAGGAAGCAGCGGAATGGGCAAAGAAAAATTCAGAGTATTTCATGGCGTGGAATAAGCGCCAATACAAAGCCTCCAAATCTTGGTTCGGCCAAAAAAGAGAGGACTGGGCTGAATGGAGGCATCAGAGAAAATTGGCGCGATACAAGATTGTAGCGATGCCAGATCAAGGCGTCATTACAGCAGTGGATCAAGTCATGGAGCCCGCAGAGGGCGCTCTCGAACCCGATGCGATGTCGAAGATGTTGGAAGAAGATCCAGCAGCGGAGCCGGCTGAGCAAATTCAGGATGATGCTGAACCAGAGACCATCGTAATCCCTGCAGCTCCCATCTTCAAGTCGCCTCAAAAACCCGCATCCACACCAAGGAAACCACTTGTCGATTATGATCGCGTACCCATGTATGTACGCCGGGCAACCAGAATATTCTACAGC
>CALCEF010000077.1 GCA_937901365.1 uncultured euryarchaeote
TCAATTACAGCAGGTAATTGCTCCGACAATATTTGATCGACATATTCTGAGCGCTTGAGGCCGTGCGGGATGTCATGTGCCCCCATCCAAGTCAAACTCATGCCGAGTTGCTCGGATTCTTGTTGGAGTTCGCTGTATAGTTGCAATAATTTGAGTTCGCTCTCAGTATCTAGTCCATATCCCGATTTAACTTCAATCGCTGTCGTGCCATGTCCTAGGGCACTTTGCATTCGAATGCGACCAATGTCGAGAAGGTTTTCGCTTCCCCTGGTTTGGGCTACAGTATACCGTATGCCCCCTCCTGCAGCTGCGATTTCAGCATAGGTCATCCCTTGTTGCCTCATCCGCATTTCCCTTGATCGGTCGCCATCCCAGAGAAGATGCGTGTGGGCATCTACGAACCCCGGGATAATGGCCCTCCCAGATAGATTGTGTATAACCGAATTTTGTCCATATTCGGAAAGAATCTCTTCGGAAGGAGCAAGCAGACTGAATCGACCAGATTCAACCACAAATCCGTATCCGGCAGGAAGAATTTGCTCTTCAGAGGACATCTCGAGACCCACCAGAGGTTTACTCAAATCGCCTGTTGAGAAGTGGGCAATAGGGCCTGCATTGACGAAAATATGCCTGCTTCCCTCCTGAGCCATGAATATCCGTAGGTCATCAGGCTTGAAAGGGTGTGCCCATTCGCACTAGCATGGTCATCCAGTCGAGTGCACCTTCTTGTGAGGCAAACCGCTCTCGAGATGTCGGTGGTATCGTCATCGGAATTGAGTCCACTGCGCACACATTTTCCATCGGATGGGTCGATGGTTTGGGTGTGCCTGGAAAATCGGTTTCTGCCTTTGTAAGACCTGTTGAAGGCGGAATTCACCCCAGAGAAGCTGCGGATCATCACGCTGAACATGCTGGCAGAATCTTGCGTGAACTATTGGACAATGAAGTGGATATTGCTGATGTCAAGGCCATTTCGTATTCACAAGGTCCTGGCTTAGGCCCGTGCCTCCGAATCGGTGCCTCAGTTGCGCGTTCACTTGCGACACAACTGGATGTACCTCTCGTTGGAGTCAACCACTGTGTCGCACATATTGAGGTCGGCAGGGAACGTTGTGATTGTGATGATCCTGTTTTGCTGTATGCCAGTGGAGGTAATACCCAAGTCATCGCTAGATTGGATGGGCGCTATCGTGTATTAGGTGAAACTCTAGATATTGGAATCGGCAATATGCTAGATAAATTCGCAAGGGAACAAGGGATTGCATTCCCAGGGGGGCCGAAAATCGAGTCCTTGGCCCTTGAATGGTTGAGTGAAAATCCGAATCCCAGTTTGGAAGGATTAGAGCTTCCGTATGCGGTTCAAGGCATGGATTTGGCCTTCTCTGGTATTTTGAATGCTGCACTGAATCTGGTGGAAAAAGGAGCCCCTTTGCCCGCAGTCTGTTGGTCTCTGCAAGAACATGCCTTCGCCGCATGTGTCGAAGTTGCTGAACGTGCCATGGCTCATGCTGGAAAATCTGAATTGCTGTTAGGCGGAGGTGTCGCCTGTAACGAAAGATTACGCAACATGTGCGATGTTATGTCACTTAGTCGTGGAGCGACATCCCATGTACCAGAAAAATTTCTCTGCATCGACAATGGTAGTATGATTGCTACACTTGGTCGGCTTCAGTTACTTTGGGGTACTCCGACAAAATTGGACGAATCAGGTGTAAGACAGGATTTACGCACGGACGAGACGCCAATCCTGTGGAATTGACCCGAATTCATCAAGCCAACCCTTATGGCAGGCCGACTTGAGCCACGGTCGGAGGCAGTCTAGAATTGGGGTCAAATGACGAACCGTCAAATCCTTTCAGTAAGAACCCTAGAAAGACTACACCCAACAAAACCACACGTGGAGCAAAGCAAAATCGCCGCGCTGGGGCTCATCCATCCCGAGGTCCTCCGGCCCCACCGGGACAGTCAAAGAGTCAGCCTCCTGTCGCACCATCTGGAGCGAAAG
>CALCEF010000078.1 GCA_937901365.1 uncultured euryarchaeote
CCTCATTTAACGCGCGTCATTCGTTCATCAATGAGGATGCCACCGGTATTTTCGAAACTTTGAGACCGATTATCACGCTGACCTATCGCGCTGGCACTCAATCCATGCCTTCTGCTCCTTCATGGGATTCTGCATTGACGGCCAACAGCCCATCCACAGCATGGGATTCGAGTTCTCTGCGACCCTCGCCGATGGATCCTCTAGAGATGCCATGGACACATGCTTCGGCCAGCACGATTGATTCTTGGCAAATTCAGTATGCCACGAATGACCGTTTTACAATAGATACATTTGTTTTCGATTCAAGTGACTCGAGTACTTGGGGAAGTGCTACGTTTGATTTAGCGAACCTGACAATGTATCAATCTGCAAGTACTGCCCAAGGTGATCATTGGAACTTTTTGCGGATTCGAGCGGTCCAAGACGGAACTTACAGCAATTGGTCTACACCATTCCAATCCCGAGTACCCGATGAACAAGGTAGTGATGATGGTGCAGGCAATTACACAGTGACCATGCAACGAGGCGCGGTCTTCGAAGACACGGGCGTATTGCCGTCGATGCCTGATTCGTGGATTCAATCTAACGTCATTGGTCAATACAACAACCATGGAACAGACACGATGATTGCGGTTGGTGTAGACCCATCGTCTTCAGCACATGAAGCGACAGGTCTTGTTTCAATCGATTTGGGTGAATACCCATATCCTGCCACAATGCTACCCACTTCAGTTACATTGCGAATGTATGTTGCGAGCATCTCAGGTACCGGTGCACACAGTATTGCAATTTACGATTGCAGCGGATTCGATGAATCCAATGTGACTTGGAACAACTACAATCCAAGCAATCAATGCAATTCAACAGCTGCATCTTCCATGACATCGACCAGCACGACATCGGGTGTATGGTATGAGTGGGATGTAACCAGTGTCGCTCGCAACGCATGGGCTGGAAACGGTGTCATGAACATGGCATTGCGAACCAGTTGGGCGGGCACTGTTTACTTCAGTTCAGCCGAAGGGTCAAGCGATTATGCACCCGAACTCGAAGTTGGTTATGTCGACAATCCAAACAACGCCTCCTCACCTGCGCAGGTGTCCCTCGTGTCCCCTGAGCAACTGGAAGTTGTCTACGATGTGGGTCAGCATATCTTGGGTATCGATCCACGACCCGTACTGACTTGGGACTCACTGAACGATGCGACCGGCTACATTCTCATCCTAAGCAATGAATCAGGTTCCCAAACTTATGAATCATGGGACTCTTCCACCAATTCAGGATTTAACCTCGGAGCAACATCTGCAACACCATCGACATGGACTCCCGGTTTCGACCTCGCAGTTGGTGAAATTTACACATGGTCTGTGCAAGCACTCAATGGTTCAGTACCGGGTCCACGTTCAGTACCATGGACGTTCGGAATAGGTGATCCAACCATCACATTCGAAGGAAATCACGTGTACAGTATCGAGATTCAAGAGGGCTCAGATGTAGAAGCCCTAGGTCACGTGCCCATTTGGGACACCTACATGAGCGAAGGTGCAGTTGATACCGCACATGGAGAAAGCGACACATTGCAAATTGGAACAGGTTGCGATTCCTCTGGAGCAGCAATCAATCGCTGCTATGGATTGTATCAAATCGATATGGGGCAAATGGCACCACTCGGACAGTTACCGGTAAACACGCACTCTGCGCAGTTGTCGATTTATTCCGATGGTGTCTCCGAATGGTCTTCGGCGAATTATCTGGATCTGACTGCATATGCGATTCTCAATCCGAATTATGAGGAAGGCGGTGCAACCTGGAATTCAGCCGCCACCGGCATCAACTGGAGTGCTGCTGGCCTACAATCCGGAACAGATTATCACGTAACGCCATTGGATACGGTCCGTGTCATGAGCAACTTCGTTGGAGGCTGGCTGTACTTCGATGTAGGTGGTGCGATGACAACAATGAACGGAACAGTTTCGATTGTCATCATGGGTGTACCAAACGCTGGACACATGCTGATTGACGTCAAGACCAGTGAGTCCGTATCCTCAAACAAGCCGATGTTACACTTCAACTACACACTTGTCGACTCGATTAGTTTGTCAGGCCCATCCTCAACGGATGCAGATACAGGAGTACAATTCTCAGGTTCATTGTTGGATGCAAGCGGTAGTACACTTTCTGGTGATGTCATCTGGTCTTGTTCGGCTGGTTCAATTGATGCAACTGGATTTTTCACACCCTATGAATCTGGAATTGTGACAATCACTGCCTCTTATGGACAGGTTATCGAATCGGTCAACATTACAGTCGATGCGGGCAATCCGACCATTCTGGTTGTCGTTCCTTTGGCGATGTCACTTACGGCCGATGAATCGTTTGACATGACCATGCTCACGGTTCTCGACGCAAATGGCAATGTCGTGCCCGGTGAAACGATTACTCTGACGATTACCAATGGCACATTTTCACAAGGTGTGACCTACAACCCTGTAAGCATGGATTATTCGGTGACTACACCAGCAGGTACGGTTACTTGGTTGCCATGGACAGCAGGCACACAATGGATGAACGTCACTTGGGGTTCACAATCAGTCTCGATTGAAATTACTGTGAATACAGGCGCACCGTCATATTTCATCATCACAGGCGATAGTATGATTGAGGCTGGAAATACAACCTCATTTGACATTGAGATTTACGATCAAAAAGGAAATCAGAAAGATCGCAGTTCATCAGGAACTCTCACATGGGGTGCGCAAAACGGTGTGATGAACAATGCAACTGGTTCCTTCATGGGTGATCAGATTGGAACTTGGAATGTGTGGGTGGACAGCGATCTTGGTATCCATGCCGACAGTTCAATCGATGTCACATACGGTGCAATGATGGATTTGGAAGTCACTGCAACAGGTCCGAGTAACACCATCATTGTCACAAGTTCGCCAACATTTGACAGTATTTCGATGACCGCGGATGACATGGTCACATTCGATGTAATTCGAATCGACATACAGGGTAACCGCGAAGCAATCGACCTACCGCTCGCAGGTTGGACCTCACTAAACGGACAAGTGAATGCTGGCCCACCAACAACTTGGGATGCTTCCACTCAGGGGCAATCTTGGGTCAAGGCAACCCTCGAAGGATTTGACGTTGTCATACCAATGACTGTGGATCACGGTTTCGCTGTGTCTATCGAAGCCCGTTCTCCGAACAATAATTTCAACTTGACCAGTGGTCAGGATACAGGCACTCTATCCGCCTTCGCATCAGACGCTGATGGTAACGAGTGGAGTGTTTCAGCAACTTGGACAACCGCAGACTCAAGCGCATCGGATTGGTTGACACCACAGGGCACATCCGCAGTCTTTGAAGCAGTTCTTGTGGGAGATTGGACCATCAATGTCCTGTATGTTTTCTCTGTTCCAGGCGTAGGTGAGCAATCCGTATTCAGTGATGTGACTTTCACAGTGTCAGCCGGTTCACTCAATTCGATTGCACTGTCTGATGATGCCACAATTACAGCGGATCAAACGTTTGATTTGAACCCAGATGCACGTGATGGGCACGGTAACGACCTCCCTGAAACTCCAATTCAATGGCTGCAATGGGACTCCACAACTGAAGCTGCACCACAGACCTGTTCTGCAACCGTATCAGGGTGGACGGACATTTCAATCGCCATGCGCGATGCGAATTACGTCTGGGATGCTACAACTGTGGGTGAATACACCATTTGCGCCTCGGGTGAAAACAACGTCCAGTCGGTCTCTGTTGTGACCGTAACCGTTGGCGAAGTAGCCAATGTTTGGCACAAGGCCTACTCCACATTTGATGAATCTGGTGAGATTGTAGTCCAGTCTCAAACACGAATTACTGCGGGCGAATTCCCGCTCGTGGAGATTTGGGTCGCGGATGCAGATGGAAATCAGTATCAAACCCCATCGGTTTCGTGGAGTAGTGATACTCTAGGGTTCACGCAAGATGATATTTCAGATGCAAACAGCAACCCTCTCGTAGATATCGGGAACTACAGGTTTGATGGTAACATCAACCAGGTTTACATCCTGACTTACAGCGCAGGATCTTGCGGAACTTGCTCCGGAACTTGGAATGTCACAGTCGATTATGGAAACTTGTTCCGGCTTGATGCAGTTGCCAGTTCTCCAGGCACGATTCCTGGTACTGCCTTGACCGTTGATCAACAATCTGTTGTCACCATCGATGTAGAAGGATTCGATCAATTCGGGAACCCTGTTCCAGTTCAGGTTACGGACGCATTTGATGATGTTCAAGATAGTTTGAATCAAGTTCAATCTGACACGTTCAATGAAACCAGTGCAAGTGTCTACATGCTAAGTGAAGGTCTGAACACAATCACAATCTGTGCGGATGGACCATCTGGTACCAACGTTTGTGATCAGGTGCAAGTCTCCGTTGAAAGTACCATTTCAGGATTCTTTGAAGCGAATTCACCTTGGTCATGGATTGGCTTGTCAGCCTTGGTTGCGCTTCTACTAGGTGTCGTCTTGGTCGTAGTAGTCCTCATGCGAAGAGGCGACAGTGATGACGAATATGATGACGATTTGTATGATGATGACGAGGAATATGATGTCCCTGCCGAAATGCCTGTTGCAGAATCTCAAACGGAATCTGAAGAGCAATACAGTGCGGAAGATGATCCCAACTACAGAGTCGATGAAGATGGCACCGAATGGTGGGAAGATGATGACGGGGTCTGGTGGTATCGAGACCCGGACATGGATGACTGGGCAGAGTGGACAGAATAATCCCCTGAATCAATGATTTAGCCGTCCGCCGTAGGCGGACGGCTCGGCGTTTTATTCAAGTCCCATGAGTTATGTCACGGTTTCATGCGAGATGGGATCCGGAGTGGGAGGGCGGCATTCCTCCTGATTGGTTTACTCCTTCTCCAAATCATTGGGGGTCTTTCGTCACCCGCCTCAACACTCGAACTTAATGCCCCCTCAAAGCACATCAACAGTTCATTGACGGACAACGGAGATGGGACTTGGACCGTCACCTATTCTATCGAGATGGATACAACACTAGACAGTGGTAATTCAACAACAGACCGAACCGGATTCCCGAGATTCGAGGTCGGCTGGACTGACGATCGACAGGAGACAAGAATCGGCCTATTGGCCCTTGATCTGACTGCGGAGAATTTCCCCACAAATACAACGATTGAGAGTGCTTCGCTCGGATTGTATCTCGATACTACATCTGGACCTGTCGATGCTCAAGCATGGACGATTCTACGGGAAGACTGGATGCTAGAAGAATCAACTTGGATTACACGAAATGTCAATTCTCAATGGTCCTCCCCCGGCGCTCTTGGAAATATGGACAGTGGAGCATGGCAGGACAGGCAATTGGTACTGCCAAATTCTACCGCGGTCGTTTTTGATGTCACACAGACCGTCGAACTCGCTCAATATCGCCAATTAAACGGACAGGATTCCCGTGCAGGTTTCCTTCTCACTCCTGGTTTTGGAAGTGACTCTGGCGTTGCCTTATTTCATTCTTCAGAATCTTCCCTTCCGTCTCATCGACCTGTAGTGGAAATAACGTTCAGATGGGCATCACCCACCTTCTTGAGTAGTTCACCTTCATGGATTGACATCCAACCAAAATTGGGAATTTCAGATGCAGATAGCAGCATCGATTTCGTGGCACAAATTCGTTCAGAACGAGGCTCAACGATCAATGCAGCAACGTCTTGGACGACTACTTCAGGGTCAATTGATGGCAATGGGCGCCTTTCCCCGACACAATCGGGAGTCGTGACTATCAGTGCAAATGGTGCTAGTGTCTCTGGAGATCAAGAAGTTCTCATTCATCCAGGCGCCCCTCTTGGATTGGCGATGGCCAATTCAGAGTATTTCATCACCGTAGATGATGTGACTCCAATCATCGCTCATGGTATTGACCAGCACTGGAACCCGGTCTTCGGATTGAATTTCATTTGGTCGACATCGTCTGGGATCATCGATAATAGCGGTATGTATACACCCACAGAACTTGGTACGCATACGGTCGCTGCACAATGGGGTAATCATGTTGCAACCTGCAATGTAACAGTCGATGTAGGGGCTGCTGCAAACATCATTCTTCCAGAAGGCTTGACCGCTCGCGCCGGCGTCGGCACCCAAATTATTGCCACGGCTGAAGATCGCTTAGGGAATCCAGTACCATTGTCAGCAGCAGCTGGACTTGATTGGAGCGTTGAACGCGGTTCGATTGATTCAGCAGGATATTTTGTTGGGCAAGAGGTTGGCACCTGGCAAATTAATGTCACAAGTGGTGTTGGCGCCAATGGAACAGGGTGGATTACGGTCGGCCCCGGTTTAGTCAATTCATTGGAAATTATACACCCCAATCGAGTGGTTAGCGCTGATGAGGAACTCCCACTCGATTTGAGATGGCATGATCGTGTAGGCAACAATGTTTCAGTTCTGTTGCCATTGGAAAATTGGTCTGCAGAAAGTGGGAACTTTCGGATTCACGAAGGATTTGTTGAGTGGTTGCCCAGCCAGGCAGGAACATGGCGAATTTCTGCGCATGCAGAAGGTGTAGAAACATGGATTGATCTCACTGTTGTAACCGGTGAAATTTCCCGTGTATGGATCGATGCAGAACACGACATATTGACGGCTGACGATGAAACAATTCTCGTCCTTCAAGCTGAAGATAGTCGCGGTAATCGGTGGCCGATTTCAGCAGAATGGACGGTAGAAGAGGAAGAGGTAGTCTCCTGCTTGGTTTCCGATGTCGATGGTGTGAGATTTGTAGCAGGTCTTGCTGGTACATGGACCATTACCGCCATTCATTCCGGCGTCAATGAGACATTCAGCACGTATCTTTCCCTCGAAGTTAGGCCCGGTCGCTTGGCTAGAATTTCTCTTGCGGGTGACGGCACGACCCTCTCTGCTGACGATTCTATCAATTTGAATCCAGAACTCAGTGATGCGGATGGTAATCCAATCGAAGGGGTCCAACTAAACTGGACGGTTGATGGTGAAGATTTGACACCACAACTGCGACTCTCTGGAGGTGTTTGGCAACCCACTACTACAGGGGATCATCTGATTGAGGTGGATGCGGCCGGGCGTAGTGCCCGCTCTCGAATCTATGTTGAGCAAGGCAACCCGCACCGAATAGAAATTTCCACATCCCTCACAATGGGTAGTGTAACCTATAGTGGAGATGTATTCCAAATCACCACTTTTGCTGTGGATTTGGATGGGAACCAAGCACCGTGGTCTGTAGATTGGATCCTTCCTACCGATTCGATTGAGGTCGAAGAAACCACAGAGATTGGAGTATACGATGCCCGAGGCCTTCGAGAAGGCATTTGGGAGATCGAAGTTGAAAATGGAACGGCAAGAGGTAATTTCACAATTCAGGTATTCATCGGCGAAGCTCGTTCTTTGCGTATCGGTCAACACGGTGGTGGTGGTGAGCAGGGAACCACTTTTTCACTTGAAGTAAATTTAGTCGATTACGGGGGAAATACTGTACCGATGCAAATTTCTCAATTCAAATTTGATACAGATATAGGTCCCGTTCGCCATGATGTGGGGCCATATTGGTTGATTGAATTGGAGAATCCCGGGGACGGTCAACAAATTTCAGTTGAATATGAGGGTTGGACTGCAATAACCTATGTCGATGTTGAACCCACAGGAATCGATCGTTTGACCAGTAGTCAAAGCGGTCAAATGTTGCTCGGAGGATTTGTTCTCGCGGGTTTATTGATCGGGTTGTTATTGCTTATCATTCGGAAAAACTCAGTGGCCGAGCCACATTGGGATGACGAGTACGACATTATTCCAACCTCAGTAACCGAAGATGAGGCTGTTGTTCCAGTTACTCAAACAGCATCCACCCAACCCATCTCACGAAGAAGTCGGCGAAGATTGAGCCACCAACGGCAACAAGAAAGGATCCGGGCAATGGAAGAAGCCACTGAAGCAATTTCTGAAAAAATAGAGCCAATTTCTCAAGCAACTCAATCAAGTGGCGTTTTGCAGGCGATGGATGGAACCGTACAAGGTCAAACTGGTTGGTATCAAACCGCACAAGGGGAGTCACAATATTGGCAAGTTGATGAAGCCGGGCAATGGGTTAGGGTGAAATGATGTTGCGCCGAGCCATTCTTCTCACACTCCTATTGTTGACATCCTATTGCACATCTGTGTCAGCAGAAACTTCTGGTCGTTCTTGCTCTGCAACAGGTGACCCTTCTGTACATCAT
>CALCEF010000079.1 GCA_937901365.1 uncultured euryarchaeote
AATTATTGCTTCATAATCCAGGTAAGAATCTAATGGATTTGAACGATAAAGAGGGATTGCATAATCCGAAAAACGAACAGGCAAGGAAAGTCGATCTTCCCTACCATGTACAATACAAACTTCGACACCTAACTCTCGAAGGGCTCGACTGATTCGGAGCGCAATCTCGCCGCGATTGGCAATCAAGACGCGCTTGAACATGGAGTTGGCCATCCGCGTTCGGTTCAAAGGAGTGCCGCATCCGCCCTTAGGGCGGATTGAATCAGTAAACGTCACGCAAGTAGCGTTTCTCTTCCTTCATCAGTGTCTGTTCAACAAATGCCTTGGCGTCTTCATCTGAGTAACCACCAAACTCCGCACAGATGTTGATGAGCGTTGAGTGGACATCCTTGGCCATGTAGTTCTTATCTCCACAGACATAGAAGTAGCCACCATTGTCAATCCATTCCCAAATTTCAGCACCATGTGAAGCCATCAAGTGTTGTACGTAGACCTTCTCAGGGCCTTCTCGGGACCAAGCCAAGTCAATCTTGTCAATGGTTCCCTCTTCCACAAATTCATTGATTTCATCTCGATAAAGGAATTCTCCAGCCTCGGTCCAATCTCCAAAGAATAACCAATTTCGACCTGTCGCATTATCCATCTTTCGCTGTTGGATAAAGGCACGGAATGGTGCAATGCCTGTCCCGGGACCCACCATGATGATGTCTTTTCCACCATCTTCTGGAAGTACGAATGAGCGCGTTGGTGACATGAAGACGCGGACATCGTCGGTTCCTTCCGGGACCCGGTCAGCTAGATATCCAGTTGTCAGACCTGTCTTTGCTCTACCTAGTCCTTCGTATCGAACAATACCTACCGTCAGGTGAACCGTTCCAGGCTCAAAATCGGGGGAAGAGGCAATTGAGTAAAGACGTGGTTTCAATCGGTCGATTTGATCGACGAATTCTTGACCGCTGAATCTCAAATGACCGAAGTCATTGAGGACGTCAATGTAATCTCGACCCCACAGATAATCCTCCATCGCTTTGTCATCAGAGGTCAATGACTTCCACAAATCAAAAGCGGGATCCACACTACCCCCTACAGGATTGAATCCGTCGGGGTAATCATCTTCTTCACCCGACCAAGACCAATGCATTGTCGCTTGACCTGAATCAACCGATGTCCGTACACGCTTGACAATTCGAATTTCGGAAGGGCCCCCAATAGATTCGAATTTGTTGCCAATACTGGCGACGAATTTACGATTCGCCTGATGAATTTCATAATGATTTGATAGTGCTTCCTTGAGAGGCATCTGGCCAGCATGTGTCTCGACAATTTCATCCGCATCTGCACCGAGCGCAACAAGCACATCTTCAACCAATTCTGACGATGTGATCGGGATGACACCGAGTGCGTCTCCGGCTTTGTATTCGAGTCCGGAATCGCCCAAATCAAATACGATATGGCGAGTTTCCTTTTTCGAACCCTCCCCATTCAATACATGATTGACAGTAACCGTGGAATTATAGGGATTTTTTGCGCTCCAATCCGACAATGTATCACCTCGCGTGTGGCCCGAAAATTGGTGGGATATTGCGAGCGCTACGTCTTTCATATTTCAAGCAACGGGCGCGAAGACCAGCCATCTAGAATATTCGATGTATTGAAGTATCAATCAATCGGGAGAAGCGAGGCACAAACTTGACCTGTGGCAATCTTCACGCAGATTTGAGGGTAGAGCGTGGTGGAGATCTTATTCCTCGGTTCCGGGAACGCATTTTGTCCACCTGGGCGCTTGCATTCTCTTGTTTTAATCGACGGGACTGTACTTGTCGATGCTCCGCCAACGATTATTCCGCAGCTTCGCCAGCACGATATTTCCCCTGCTCAAATCACGGATTTGTTCATCACACATTGGCATGGAGATCATACCTTCGGAGTTCCTTTCCTGCTGCTTGAGAGAAAATGGATTTCGGATCGAAAAGCCGAGAACGATTTGCGAATTTATGCGCACCAGGGTGGGGAGGAGAAATTAGTGCAACTTTGTGAATTGGCCTATCCTGAATCGCTGAAAGATCTAGATTGGGTTTCACATCACACTGAGAATGGAGAAACTCAAGGTTGGAAATTTGAACGGTTTGAAGTCTGTCATACCCCTGCAACCGAACCTCATGGTTATCGATTTGAGAAGGACGGATTTGTTCTCGTCCATTGCGGCGACTCTGGGCCTTGTGAAAACATCGAGCGTTTGGCCGGCGAGGCGAATGTGATGATTATCGAACTAGGAATTCCCGATTATGTGGATAGTCCCTACCATTACACACCATCACGCCTAAGGGCACTTGCTGAAAAAAATCCTGATACCATCTTTTTGGCGACCCACAACTTTTCGCAAGGTGGGGAAACTTCCGAATTACCAGAAAATGTAATCGAAGTTGAGGATGGAGATCTTTATACTTACTGAATTGTTATTATAT
>CALCEF010000080.1 GCA_937901365.1 uncultured euryarchaeote
CTCATCGCAGGTGTTGATGACAATGGTCTCCATCTCTACGAAACAGACCCCTCAGGTGCATACCAATCTTATCATGCAGGAGCGATTGGCAGAGGTCGTAACACTGTAGTTGATTTCTTTGAAAGCAATTGGAAGCCCAACCTAACTCTCAATGCAGCCATCAAGATGGGGCTTGAAGCACTGCGTGAATCGATTGAGGCTAAACTCAACAAAGATGCAGTCGAAATCGCAGTAATTGATGAATCTGGATACCGTGTACTAAGTCGTGAAGATACCATTGCACACATTGACAAACTCAAACCAGCATATGATGAGTGAGGGGAACCATGGTCAGTTTGGATAACGCCGTTATCGCCCGTCTTGAGAAGGGTGGAAAGCGTTACGAAATATTGGTCGATCCAGAACTTGTTGACCAGTTCAAATCAGACCCTAGCAGCGTCAGTTTAGATGACCTTCTCGCAACCGATGAAATTTGGCATGATGCAAAAGGTGGGGAGCGGCCCACAGAAGAGAAGATACAGTCAACTTTCGGGACAACAGAATTGCTTGATTGTGTCACCGACATTCTGACTAAAGGATCAATTCAACTCACTACCGCCCAGCGTCGCCAAATGATTTCTGACAAGCGTCAACAAATCATCACAGAAATTTCCCGAACCGCCATCGATCCAAAAAGCAAGGCCCCACATCCTGCGACCCGAATCGAATTGGCCCTTGACGAATTGCGTTGGAATCCCGACCCATTCCTATCTGTTGAGCGCCAAATCAAGGATGCAATCTCCGTACTACGTCCAGTAATACCTCTTTCCTTTGAAACTATCAAACTCGCCTTCCGTGTATCTGGCTCTGCTTATGGCTCCGTCCAAAGAGAAGTTCGGAGCGATGTCATCAAGGAACAATGGCTTCCAAATGGAGATTGGGCTTTCGTCGTCGAAATCCCAGCGGGTATGAAGGGTGAGTACCTGTCCAAGGTCGCCAAAAGAGACCCGAATACAGAGGTCAAAGAGCTCAATTGAGGTCTAACTTACACCCCTACGGGGTGGGCACCGTTAAAGAGGGGTGTTGGGTCGGCGGGCCGGAGTGAATACGATATGAGTGAAGACAGCACCCCTTCCGAGCATGACTCTGGTGCTGTGCGGCTCGTCCATCCGGGCGAGCGTGTCGGTGTCCATGAGGGCGCCGAGGCCGGGCACGGTATACGCCGAATAAATGGCGAAATGGTCGCAATGCGGATGGGTAACCTACGAGAAAATGGAAACATGGTCAGTGTGGACCCATTGAGCAGCCGATATGTGCCAAGGGCAGGAGATCTTGTTGTCGGTTTTGTTGAAGGTATGACCAACAACATCTGGTTTCTCGACATTGGTGCATCCTTCAATGCCATACTGCCCATGAGCCTTGCACCGTGGAAGGTCGAATTTGGTGCAGTTCGCGAACATCTCAATGTTGGTGAAGCCGTATTGTGCCGTGTTCAGGAAGTTGATGAAACACATTCTGCTGTTGCCACCATGAAAGGCATGGGCCTTCGAAAACTAAAATCAGGTCTCTTGGAAGAGATTCCTCCACATATTATTCCTCAAGTCATTGGAAAGGGCGGTAGCATGCTACAGACCCTCAAAGATTTGGGCCAGTGCCGACTTGTCGTAGGACAAAATGGTCGGGTATGGCTCGATGGTGAGCACGATGGGATGCGTGACGTACGAACGGCGTTAAAGCTGATTCGAGATACAGCGCACCTTCCTGGATTGAAGGATCGTATCGATGGATTGGCAAATGAGTGAGTGAGAGTTAGGAAGTGAAATTATGGGATATGGAGATTACCAATGTATGGATGAAAACGGCATCCGAGAAGATGGCCGTAAAGCGGATGAGATGCGCCCTGTCGAAATTGAATGTGGGGTTGTCCCCGTCGCAGATGGAAGCGCTTACATCAAGTGGGGCAAGAACGAAGCGATTGCTGCAGTTTATGGGCCAATGGAGGCACACCCTCGAAAAATTCAGCGTCAAGATCGAGCAATTTTGGATGTCCGTTACAACATGGCACCATTCAGTACTTCTGACCGCATTCGACCTGG
>CALCEF010000081.1 GCA_937901365.1 uncultured euryarchaeote
AGGTCGAAGCAACAAGCGATGAAGAAGTGGTTCATGCGCCAGTATTGGCGACTCCAGCAATCTCAAACACTCATTTCGATGGTGTTCTGGTGTACCACACTCACGTTGCTGATTTGGCCTTACGTCAGTTGGAGATTTGAAGCCGACAAGGAAACATTTGGCATCGCAATGACCTACTGGGGCCTTGCCTCAATCGCTGTAGGCGTCTTAATTTCCGTTCTCGCAATCGGATTTGTCTACGATCATTTCCTCGCACTTTGGAAGGAACAGCGCACTGTCGATACCGAGCGAAACCCGTTCGGAACCTATGCACTCATCCCTGCAAACGTCGTCATGATTGGCATGATGAATCGATTGCTCCGCGACAAGGCAGATGGAGACGAACAGGTCCTTCGGACCTGTGATTGGGTTGACGAGTGGTTGGCGTGGTGCAGTTCACAGGAAATTTGGGCTCGTAGTCAGCGCTTCTGGGACTCAGAGTTCGAGAACCAAGTCCCCGATCTATTCTTCCTCCCCGATGATGCAGTTGAGAAGGCACGCGCCGTCAAACTGGACGATTGAAATCAATCTTTCAGATAGAGTTTGACAATCGTCTGAGCCTGGAAATGACCAACCCCATGATCTTTCTTCAGATGCGTTTTCATGTCACGCTTTTCCGTTATTCCAGAATCATCTAGAACAGCAAACCACTCCTCAAGCGCCTTCCCTGTTTTTTCGGCGAGATTTCGGACAATGGCCACTTCCATTTCTTCAGGTTTCATAGACACATCACCCTCAAATCGGCAAGAAAATTAACATCTGCGCGGCGACGTCTAAGATTGCAGCACCCACATGCTTCGCAAAGGCCCCCTCATTCTTCACAGATGAATACTCATTGCGTTGTTTTGAGAGTGCAGATTCCCTGCGCGCGACATTTGAAAGATCCCATCCCTCTAAGATGGCGCCAAGTTCTTCGGGTTTGAAGTCAGCATCAAGCAGCACTCCACAATCATCGGTAACTATCTCCGGCATACCACCAACAGCGGTTGCGATAGCAGGAATTCCATACGAGAACGCCTCCATGATGGAGACGGGCAACCCTTCACTGCTACTGACATTGACAAACACATCTGCAGGATTTTCTTCAAACCATTTGAGAACATCTTCATGTGCGACTTGACCCTTCAGATCAACTTCGACATTGTCACCAATCTGTTCAAGTTCAGCCGTGACCAAATCGAGAGTTTCTCCACCCCCAATATGTGTCCACTTGATTGAACGCTCCGTATGTTGCAATGCTGCAGCAATCAGATGTACACGTTTGACAGGGAGCAGCGACGATACAGAAACCACATGCAGGCGATCATCGTTCGATGCCGCCGCAGGTTCATGTTCATCCACACCGAGACGCCCCAATTCCACTTTGTGGGCGAACTTAGGATATTTTTCACGAAGATGCACAACACCCGCTTCCGAGTCGGGCAGAATTGCATGGAGTTCTCTCAGCGCGAATCCTTGCATTGGCAAGTACTTCTTTCCAACCCTTCCAGCATAGATATCGCCACCATGTCCTCGCGCGAATGAAACGATTTTCTCGTGACGGCGAGAAAGCTCAGCAGCGATACTCGCTCCACGATTTAACCAGAATGAGACAACCCCATCGATCTCTGTGAATCGTGACCCCATCACATTCTCAATCGTGTCACAAGAAATTCGAATTTGGGCCGCCTCTCCAATCACTTCTCTGGGGGCAAACGGCCTTGAGGCCAACACCTCTCGTGCGACGCCTTTCGCATTGATACCTGCACCCAGACGTCCGAGGAACCCCCTTCGATTCCACCGCCTCAATATTTCAGCATGGACATCGGTGAGGACCTCACAATTCTCTGGTATTTCACGTGTCATTTCACCAAGTGGATCCATCGTCGTTGGCAATAGTAGAATTTTATCGAAATGCGGCGCAAGGTCACGAATTTCATTGGTGACAAACGACTCCCCAGGGGGATATGGCCAGTGATCGGTGAGATACAAAATCGTGTGACCCAACTCTATTCCTCCCCATTTGCCCACAGCGGCGCCCAATTCATATCACCTTCTAATTCAGTGAGTATGGAGACTCCTTGTCCAAGTTGATGGACCAACATCGATTCATCTACTGGTCGCGAGAACAAGTCAGAATTTCCTTCAAGCAGCGAGCGTAAACCGCCGAGAGCATCATTGCGTAC
>CALCEF010000082.1 GCA_937901365.1 uncultured euryarchaeote
TGGTTGCCCTTGCAGATATTGGTGAATCAGAAGGTTCCATTGAAGAGGACGAAGAGAAAGTCATTACCAATCTGTTGAAACTACGTGAGACACTGGTTAGTGAAGTGATGACGCCGAGTGTGGTGATGACTACTGTATCGCACGATTGGTCTGTAGATAAGGCTCGCAAAGAAATTCCGATTATGACTCATGGCAGGCTACCTGTTACAGGAGATTCGATCGATGATATTCGAGGTGTCGTACTCCGAAGTGATATCCTTCGACGTGCTGCTGCGGATGAGGACGACGTATTGATGTCAGAAATCATGAGGTCAATCACATTCTGCAGCCAATCGAAATCGGTTGATGTTGCTCTCGATATACTACTAGAACGCCGGGAGCAAATCATGGTAGTACAGGATGAATTTGGTGGTACTCGTGGACTGCTTAGTATGGAAGATGTCATCGAAACATTGCTGGGTGTAGAAATCGTCGATGAGGATGATCTTGAGGGGATCGAAGAAGGTACGACAGCTGAAGATTTACGCGAATTTGCCAAGGAGAAATTCGGACTAAACAATGGTGATGACACTGCAAGCGAAGATGAGTGAGGGGTTCAATGTCCGGCGAACATGTACTCATCTGTGTCGCTTGGCCATACGCTAACGGCCCCTTGCATCTTGGCCATGTGGCTGGTTGTTACCTGCCACCTGATATTCATGCTCGTTACGAGAGAGCACTTGGCAATCGGGTTCTGATGGTGTCGGGCTCTGATGAACACGGTACTCCAATTACAGTGACTGCTGAGACTCTCGGCATTTCTCCACAACAGGTAGTCGACAAATATCACACCATCAATACACAAGCGTTGCTAGATTTAGGTTGTCTTTGGGAGCCAAATATTGACCCAAGGGGTGCTGAATTTGGTGGCGCACTTTTCAACCGGACTAGTGACGAGAAGCACAAGAAATATGTCCAAGAGAATTTCAAATCACTGCTTGATGCTGGACTTTTTGAACAAAAGACAATGCAGCAATACTACGAAATTCGCGATGATGGTGGTAGAT
>CALCEF010000083.1 GCA_937901365.1 uncultured euryarchaeote
TTTTCGCGATTAACCCAAGGGATTACAACTCAGGTCGATGCAGTCAAGGATCGTCTGAAACCGCGCTTGGATATTCATGAAGAAATCACAGAGGAAAGCATCTCAGAAATAGAAGACATGTCTCTAGAAGTTGATGGCCTACACACATTTGAATGGCCGATTAAAGGAATGGATTGTCCTGATTGCGCCGCTAAAGCAAAACGTGCTACGCGACGATTACCTGGAATTCGAAAAGTCAACGTTTCAGCCACCATGGGCACCGTCTCGATTACAATCGACCTAGGAGAAGGCCATATTTCCAAGGTTTCTTCACTTCTCACCGGTCTTGGTCACGAACCAGATCTGCCATGGCAAAGGGTGCAAGGTGTCACCGCTTCAGGACTCGCAGAAAAAAACGGAGTAGGGCGAACTGAGTTACGCTTGTTGCTAACTCAGGTTCCAGGTGTTCTTGATGTCCGTTTTGAAGACGCGAGTGTAGAGCTGCAAATCATTCCACATGTTGGAGCCGAAATTGCCATGGAATTGGAAAAAGGTCTGAAACGAATTATTGGTTCAAACCCCTCCCTCAAAGAGGTACAAAACCGGAGGCTGGATTCGGGACAATGGCGTCTTGTATCTAGTATACCTGCAATCCTAATCTTGATTGCAATTGTTGCTCTTCCGAGCCTAAATCAAAATGTAGTCATGTCGTTGACTCTGATTGGAGTTGGGCTTTCGGGGTGGCGTATGTTCCTCGATGCATGGGGGGGGCTCAAAAACAAGGAATTTGGCTTTCAATTGTTGACTTCTCTTGCCGTCATCGGTGCTTTCTTTGGTCAACATTGGTCTGAGGCTTTAATCGTCTCAATTCTTGTCGCCATTGCAGCACATATGGAAGAATCAGCATTGACGAAAGCGAGGCAAGCGATGCAAGGTGGTTTGGATCGACTCCCACGTAGGGCACGAAGAGCATCCTCGCAAATGAAGAAAATTACCAGCATTTCATTGATGCCTGCTGAACAGCCCTTGCTCGCCGCAAAACCAGCTCTGGATTGTGCAGACGATGAAGATGAAATGGTTTCAATCGAACTTCTTGAAATAGGAGATCATATCGAGATTCGCAGCGGAGAAATTGTCCCAGTTGATGGGATTGTAATCGATGGAATCGGTTCATTGAATCGCGCCCCTCTGACTGGTGAAAGTATCCCCATACGTGTGGCAGAAGGCGATGAGGTAAACGCGGGTCTGGTTCTTGACAGGGGGCCAATCATTGTCGAATCTACCGCAATCGGCACCAATACTCGCTTATCCGGCCTTATCGACGAAGTCCGTACGTTCAAAGATCGCCCCCCGCGCGTTCAAGCGACGCTTGAGACATTCTCCCAATGGTGGGTGCCTCTGGTTCTAGTCGGCGCTCCTCTGATTGGATTGATGACTAGTGATATCCGGATGACACTATTGCTGTGGGTCGTTGCTTGTCCTTGTGCACTGTTACTGGCTGCCCCAGTTCCTCATGCTGCAGCACTCTCGACGGCATCGCTTTCAGGAGTCGTTGCCAGAGGCGGGGATGCGTTGGAGGCAGCAGCTAGAATCGACTTGGCTTTGTTGGATAAAACAGGGACACTTACCAGTGGACATCCACGATTAGATGAGATTCGAATAGCCAAAGGTCAGAAACGAGAATCTGTACTAAAATTAGCAGCAGGACTTGAACAACGATCCAACCACCCATACGCTGCAGTCATATTGCGTGAGACGCAGTCATCAGGTGCATACGAGGTGAAATCTCTCAAGGATGGTGATGCTGGTGTCGAAGGCAAACATAGTGGCAAGAAAGTGATGTTTGGGCGTAAAGATTGGTTGATTAGAGAAGGGGTTGAGATCTCTGACGATTTGTTGAAAGGTCTCAATCCCGAGCATGGCCTTTCATTGTTGGCAAAAGGTGGTAAAGCAATTGCAGCATTCACTTTCATCCATGATGATTTACGCCCAGGTGCTGCAGAGATGATTCACGATCTCCAGTCCATGGGGGTGGCCGTTGAACTTCTTTCAGGAGATGCACAGGCTGCCGTAGAATCACTTGGCAAAGAGGTGGGAATTTCTCCAATGTATTGTAGAGGGGAAATCGATCCAGAAGGCAAAGCAATTTGGGTAGAACGTAGAAGTCAAGGACGCCACACTCTGATGGCAGGAGATGGATTCAATGACGCAGCAGCATTAGCGGTCGCTGATTTAGGAATAGCTGTCGGAAGTGGGGAACAAGTCAACCTTGATGCCGCGGATGTACTCATTCCTGGAGAAGATCCGCGCGCAATCACATCGCTGATTCGAATCGCGAAACGGACGCGCGCAATCGTCCAATTTAACATCGCCATCTCCATTCTTGTTACAGTATTCCTTGTGGGTGCTGTGCTGACTGGATTGGATAGTTTGGCCATTGCAGTTCTCGTGCATGAGCTCAGTGTATTCGTCGTAATATTGAATGGCGCATTTATTGCAACATCGGGTAACAGAATGAATTTATTCTTCTCAGTGTTCATTTCAATTTTCAAAGACTATGCTGAAGCATTCAGTTTGTTGATGTCCAAGCAAACCGCGCAATGAATCAGAACTCGCCTGTCGCCGCTTTGATATACGCGGATGGACCGACCGGTTCTGAGGGGCCTCCGATGAGCAAGATTCGAGTCGATGGTCGCACCATGGCGTTATCACACCCCACACGTCTTGCAATGTATGAAGAACTCCTCAAAGCCGAAGAAATGTCAACAGTCATGCTGCAAAAGAGGATTGGCGTAACTCGCTATCATCTATACCATCACTTACAATCCCTTGAGAAGAATGGATTGGTTGAGAATCACAGAGATGAAGGTCGTGCGCGGTGGTGGCGAGTTACTGAGAGAGTTCCAGTCACTCCGGTGGCAGGTAACGATTGGATTGGAAATTTGCCCGCTGAAGCCCGCGCCCTATTGGAATCAGGAGCAGCAATTCATTTCATTCAAGTTCCAGAGGGTTCCAGCGATATATCAGCCACCAAGAAAACTCTTGATGGAATGGCAGAGATTTTTGATGTCGAAACCACTCCTTTGACTCTCATGCCAAACGGCATTCTTGTCATTGGTCCACCGAAGCGATCCTGAGGGGGTGATTCAATGAGCGACGAAATTCAAGAAATTGAATCCAAGATTGCCCCGCCTACCGTCCAGTGTCCAAACTGTGACAGTATGCTTCCTCACGAACTTGGTGAAGTCACCTGCAGCGTTTGCTCAGCGGTCTCAAGAATTGAGCACAAACCAACGCGGGACAGTTGGATGGATGAGAAAGTCAGTTGCCCAAATTGTCCTAAGATTCTACGAGTGGGAGTTGACGAGAGGCCCTGTGCTCTACGTTGTTCCTCATGTACGTCAGTTTTCAAGGTCACAAGGCATGTTGTCAAAGTCGGATTGACTTGCCCATCCTGTGAACGTGAACTTCGCATTCGCCCCCGACCAGGGAAGCGGAGTTTGGATTGCCCCGCTTGTTCAGAGTCATTTCATGTGACTTTCTGATTGGAATCCGGGAAAGAGTTGAAGCCCCGAACAGGTCTCGCTAGTGGTATGAAGACGACCTTTCGTCTGATGGGCATTGCCGATTGGGTGACATTGGGAAATGGTTTGCTCGGGACTCTCTCAATTCTGTTCCTCATATTGGCTTTTGATGGATTTGCCTCAGTAGATGGTAGCCATCTATCTGAAACTTACATTTGGTGTGCAATGCTATTCATTTTGCTATCCGTAATTGGAGATGCAATTGACGGACCCATCGCTCGTCGGTATTCAAAACGCAGATATTTGGGCAGTTATCTGGACTTGATGTCTGATTCAGTCTCTTTTGGCGTCGCACCAGCTTTACTTGTGTTTGGAATGTTCAGTCGATGGGGTGAGGCAGCCCCATATTGGACGATCCCTTTGGCAGTTGCTTGTTGTTGGATCGTTGTTTGTACAATGCTTCGACTCGCACGCTTCCAGTATGAATCAGATCAAGAGTATCCGTGGTTCCATGGTCTTGCAAGTCCGGGTAATGCATTGATTATTGTCGCCTTATCTGGTTTGGTTTGGATTCAGCCAGAAGCATTGGGGCCAGATATGATTGAATGGAAATATGGAGAGGGGGATCATCCCGCACTAGATTGGTTGATGCTTCCAGGATGTTTGATTTCAGGAGCCTTGATGATCTCAGATCGTCGCTTGCCCAAGTACAAGAAGGGCTGGAAGATGATTATGATGTATCTATTGATGCTATTATTGTTAATCGCGATTGCTATTCAAATCACAGGTTTTACTGCTGGATTTGGACCCAAGGTGTCGTTTTCTCTGTTTTCGATTGCTTTGTTCATCATCGCTTTCCATGTGATCATGGGCCCCTCCATTTGTGAGAAAGAATGGGGCCCCATTCATGGCGAATCTACAGAGTAATTCCGGAGCATGCCGTAGGGTCGGATAATCCACTTGCGAAGATTGTTCAAACCTATGGCGGTTAAGTATCAGAAGAATTCGAACCCGCACACGGGGATGGGACCCTTGAGTGTCAGCAGGGAGAACTTGGCAGAATTAAGAGCACGCCACACGGCCGGTAAATCCGGCTCGTCTGAAATGCGTACACCGTCCCTAGATGATGTTCAATCTCTTGATGATCGACTCAATGACGAGCGACGAATGCGCTCATCACTAAAGAGGGAACGCCGCCTTCGATTGCAAGAACAAGCAGAGCGCCTTTCAGGGATGAAGGGGGCACTTGCAAAAACAGCTGGGATGCAAACAGAAAGTGCGCTCGCTGAAATTGAGGCAGAACTTCGCTCAGAAATGGAAGACGAACTTGAACGACTTGAGAGAGATACACTTGAGCGTGAGGAAGCAGTTCTTCGCGATGAGATGAAATTGCGATTAACCCGTGAGGAAGAATCGATTCGTTCACGATTAGAATTGGAATCTACTCGTCGACTCGAAGCCCGCAGAGATCAACTCCGTTCTCAATTGAAAGAAGAAATGGACTCCGAATTTGACCGGCGTCGTGCATTCCTGGAAGAGCGCCTTGAAATTGAAGCCGGTCAAGAAATGCAAAGGCAGATTCGCGATATCGAGGACCAATTGAAAGGTGAGATGTCAAATCGTCTGGATGAAGAAGAAAGTGCTCAAGCACGTCGGATTGAAGATGCCCAGCAGGCGCGTCTAGCAGAACGTGAAATACAACTCAGAGATGGTATTCGACGTCGCTTAGAACAACAACTTCGCCAGCGACTACGCGAGCGCGAAGCACGCCTACGCGCGGAATACGAGAGACGTGCGCACCGACTTGAAGAACAAATCGCTCAAGAACTGGCAACGGAACTTGAAACTCGACTTACTCAAGAAACAGAACGCCTTGAGGGTCGAATGCAAGAGGATTTGGAACTTGCAGTTGCACGACGGCGTGAAGAATTACAGGCATCCATCCTCAAGAGTCTTGATTCAGAGTATGGCGAACGCCTCTCACTTCGCAAACAACGTCTAAAGGAAAGATTCGATGTATCCTTCTCGCACGCAATCGACGAAATCGACCGCGCACTGCACTTGGAACTTGAAGACACGGTAAGTGAACGAATCGATGCCGAATTTGATCAATACAAGTCCGACCGTGAGGCGGAAATCACACAGCACCTCAGTCAATTCAGGCATGACCGTGAATTGGACCTACGTGAACAACTCGATCAGCAATATGCGGAAAAGAGAGATGAGTGGATTTCTCAAATCGAATCAGAATATTCCGCACGGCAGCAAGCATCAGAACGCCAAATTATGGCTGAAATTGATTCACGAATCCGCAATGAGCGAATTGCCCAAGAGACAAACCTTGACCTAATCAAACAGGAAACAAGCCTCGACCTTGAGGTAGAGATGGAGGCTGAATTGGCTGCCTTCCGTGCACAGAAGGAACAAGAGGTCGCAGAACAACTTGAGCGTCAAGTCGCCAAGCGCGAAGAAATCATGCGCAACAAGGCTCTCATCGAAGTTCGGCGAAAGGAAAGCGAAATTCGTGCTGAGATTGAAGCACAACTCGCAATCAAGCGAGCAGAGATTCGCGATCGTCTGAACCAACTCGAGTCACGCGCGGAGGAATTCCGCGTTGCAGCAGAAGAAAAACTCCGGGTAGAACTTGAGAAAGGCCTCATCACAGAAGAGGACCTCGAGGCAGAAGCAGAACTCAAACGCGCTGAAGAAGAGGCAGAACTCGAAGGCAAGGATGGCCGATTGGACCGACGCCAGGCATGGATGGACGCTCTCGCTGGCGCCAAAGGACAGATGCCAGGTACAGCAGCAGGGGCTGCCCCTGCACTGGGACAACCGCGGGGCGGACTTGGCAGTTTGGCACGACCTGGAGGATTAGGCTCAGCTCCTAAATCTGTAGAGGACGAATCCCCCAGAACTCTCGCAGCTCCCGTTCGAGCACCAGTTCAGCAAACAGGCGCCCTTGGAGCTGGCACCCTAGGTGCAGCACCAAAACCAGCGGGTGGAAAATTGGGATCATTACAACCAGTTCGCCAACCAATCAAGCCCTCAACACCTGAAACTGAATCTGCGCCAGAACCTGAACCGATGTCTGAAGAAGAATTTGATTCAGAACCTGAACCACAAGTTGAGGACAAACCCTCGCTGACTCAGACCATACTCAGTGCCATTTCTGAAGAGGAAAGGACAACTACAGATCCCACACCTCCTTCAGAGGAAACTCCAGATTTCTCTGAAGTAGTCAAACCAGCACGAGGGCCACCCGGCGGCGGTCGTCTCATTCGAGAAGGTGCCCCCAAGAAACCAGCAGGTGGTCCGCCATCCAAGGGCCCACCAGTATTGGAAGCAGAATCTCCATCTGAAGAAGAGGCAGAAATTGAAACACTGACACCCGTACAGCGTCCAATATTACAACCGGTGGCTCGCAGAGTTTTGACCCCCGTTGATTCTGATGATGCTGAATCCACAGATGATGAACCTGTAGTCCTCAAACCAGTTGGCCGGGCAGTCCTGAAGCCGATTAGCGAAACCAATTCGGAAGAGGAAGAATGAGCCCTGCGCACCCCGTAGGGGTGCGATTTGATGCTGAACAAACCATGCGCTCGATTCAAAGGTAGAGACTCATCCGTCCAGACATGCGCGCGCGGGCATTTGCGTTGTTTGCAATTCTCCTCAGTGCCGTTGCATTACCACTGATTCCCACCACTTCTGCCACAATTGAGGATTTGGGTACAGCTGGAAAGGTGGCTGATTTAGACCACTCAGCAATCGGTTGGTGGACTCTTGAAAATGGCAACATTCTCGTTGCGACGGTAAACGGTTACGTCACAGCTTATGCTGTTCAATCCAACGGAAGTTATGCAGAAGTTTGGAGCGAATTTACGAATGAGACACTCTATTCGGCATCTTACAATGAAGATGACAAATTATTGGCTGTCGGAACCTCCTCCGGTGCTTGCGTTATTTCAATCGAATACATGGAAGAACTCTATCGGTTTAGTGTAGGACAAACGGTCGACTCATTGGCGTGGGATCGTGATGGTGATCTGTGGGTTACCATGCGAACATCAAAGCACGCAGTGGAATGGGATGCTGAAGCTAACACACCTTCCGGGGTCTCTACGAGCAGCCACTCAAATGGTATCACGAGCATCGTCACTCTTTCAGACGGACATATACTAACATCTGGAAGAGACAAGCAAATCAGAATCCATGATGAAAATGGAACTCTAATCCAAGTTCTGGTAGATTCTTCATTCTCACTATTGAAATTGTTTACCAGTGAGGATGAATCGTTATTGTTCAGTCTCACAGATAATTGCCGAGTAGACATACACAACACATCAAGCTGGGTCAGAGAGCAATCCATGTCTCTCTGTTCCATTGGTCAAGGTCGATCATTGGAACAGATTGGTGACAGATTGATGATTGGGATGTCGAACGGGAAAGTGTTCTCAATCGACCTCAGCACACTAATCAAGGAACAGGAATTCACCGTACAAGGGGAAGTCGTTGGTTTCCGTTCTACTGAAGGTGCAGGCGTCTATATCTTGACATCATTTAGTTCGTCATCCGAAGTCCATCTTCTCGATGCAGACCGTGACGACGACGGAGTCGTCGATGGACTCGACGAGTTCCCAGATGACCCATCGGAATGGGTAGATTCAGATTTCGATGGAACAGGAGATAACTCAGACATGTTCCCTCAAGATGGCACTGAAACCATGGATACGGATGGTGATGGAGTAGGGGATAATGCTGACGCTTTCCCGGACAACCCATCACAGCAGGTGGATTCTGATGGGGATGGCTATGGTGACTATGAATTTGGACAGGATGGTGACAAATTCCCTAGTGATCCATCCCAATGGGCAGATTCAGATGGTGATGGATACGGTGACAATCAGGAACTTGGTGCAACAGAGCCCGACGCCTGTATCAATCAATCAGGTGCTTCAACCATGGATCGGCTCGGTTGCCAAGACACAGATGGTGATGGTTGGTCTGACCCTGGAAATGGGGAGGCAGCCCATCCAGACGGGAATGCGGATGCATTCCCAATGGAAGATAGTCAGTGGCGTGATTCTGATGGGGATGGTTATGGCGACAATATGGATGGATTTAGGGGAGATGCATGTCCAAGTCTCGCGGGTACGAGTACAAGAGCGAATATGTATGATCCTGGGTCCAATGCGTACACCTCGATCAATCGCTACGGTTGCGTAGATGAAGATGGTGACGGTTACGATGACCTCACAGAATCATCCTTTGGAGAATGCACAATGGTTGGCATTCGAACGGAATGGCTGGACCATGACCGAGATTGTGCAGGAAGTAACAGTGACTACAACGATACTGATCCAGAGGTTCAAACACTAGAGGACCATTGTGCCAAGCACATCGATGATATTCAAGCATGTAGTGCCTTAGAAGAAGGCGATGACTCAGATAATGTCACGTTTTTGGAAGATGAAAAAGGCGTAGATATGATGGAATCAATCAAGGAATTTGCTGAAATCGCTGGATACCTCATCGGTATAATGGCTGTTGCAATGTTGATGATTGTCGGAACGATCAAGACAATTGGAAAGGTTCGCGACAAGCGAAAGCCCGACGCCCAATACACACACCAAGATGCTACACGCGAATTAGATGCGTGGGAAAGTGGTGATGAATTTGAAACTCGAGGTGGAATCGATGAGCAGAAGGCTTGGGGTGACGATCACATAGACGAAGATCCAGTTAGTGGTTCAGATATGGAGGAAGGCCTCTTCGATGATGAATCCTCACCAGATTCTCCATCTGAAGAATTGGATTATTCCACTGAGGATGATGAAACTACAACATCGGAATCAACTCCGGTTGCTGAAGAGGTTCAGGTGGAGTCCGGTTCTACACCTGAACAGGCCGCTGAACCCGAAACTCAACAACCTCCTGCAGAAGCTCCACCTCTACCACCTGGCGGCTTGCCTGAAGGCTGGACAACAGAACAATGGCGTTGGTATGGACACCAGTGGCTAGAACGCCATGGTGGGAATTGAGATTAATGAAAAGTCACAGGAAGATTGTTCCTGAGTGAAGCATAATCCTCGCCAGAGTATGCTCCGCCAGTTTCTTTCAATGCAGTTGAAATCAGCCATAACAATCCATTCCAATCCGAAGATTGAGCATGTAATTCGATCTTATTTGCCGCGGCCAAATCAAGCAGGATTCTAGCATTGCTTCCTCCATCCATCAATCCAAGAAAAAGAGTCGATGCGTCGACCGTATAAGTCGGTGCTTGACCTTTCAATTCAACCACCATATGGGGACTGGCCTAACCTTTCTACAAGCGCATCGACATCGGTTTGGCCGATATCCCGGAGCCTGCTCCGCAGTTTATCCGCTTCAGCCCGTAGTTGGGCCATACGATATTCTTGTAGCACTTGCATCAATAAATCATCCACACTCTTGTGGTTGCCCATTGCTCGCATCGAATTCAATTGCCGTCTCACATCAAAAGAGACGCTCACAGAGGTCATGTTCGGAGAACCCATGTTGTCACCGGTGTGGAGGCTTGCTCGGAGCAACTTGAGCGTGTCGGTCTGTTGTGAGCCTATTCGTCAGTTTGCAGTTTATACTGACGTAGTCGATTAGGCTCGTTGATTCCATACTTATGTCGAATCTTTAGAACTCGACGATGCACCTCTTTCGAAA
Organism: uncultured euryarchaeote; assembly: GCA_937901365.1. Classification (GTDB taxonomy): domain Archaea; phylum Thermoplasmatota; class Poseidoniia; order Poseidoniales; family Thalassarchaeaceae; genus MGIIb-P. Next base: position 10,197 of record CALCEF010000083.1, read on the forward strand.
GTGTCCAATAGGCAAGACTACCCTTGTTTGATTTTGAATTCGTGGGTTTCTTCAGAAGTGTAATCGGTGCACCATCCGATGGCGCTGCAGCAATATCGATATTTCGTGGAATGACTGTTTTGAAAACATGAGTTGGAAAGTGCCTTCGCACCTCGGATTCAACCGTGTTGCACAATTTACTCTTCTGATACATTGTCAGTGCGATTCCAAATAACTTCAGGTTGGGGTTGATTCGTCGTTGAACAAGTTTGATTGAATTCATCAATTGACTCATACCCTCCAATGCGTAGTATTCTGTTTGTACTGGGATCAATACCCAATTTGCCGCTGCCAAGGCATTGATGGTGAGCAAGCCAAGACTGGGGGGTGTGTCAATAATGATGTAATCGAATTCATCATATGCAGGACTCAATCCCTCTTTCAATCGTGTTTCCCGCCCAATTCTGGTTGCCAGTTCAATCTCTGCACCAGATAATTGGATATTGCTTGGAAGGAGCCAGAGGTTTCTCACACCCATTGTACGAGGTGGACCCTTGTCGGGATTGTTTTGTCTCCACGCTTCCTGCATGTAATCTGTAATGATATCCGGCCCAATCAGATAATCTTCTAAAATCGGCAATTCTTCTCCAAGATCGTTCATGATCAAATCGTACACAGTTCGATTCAACTTGCTCTTGTCAATACCAAATGATGTCGAGGCATTCCCTTGCGGGTCCAAATCGACTAACAAAACCCTTGATGGAGGAAACCCTTCCTGTTCATTGCCTTTGGCCAGTGCAGTAGCGATGTTTACTGCAGTCGTTGTCTTTGCACAACCTCCTTTCTGATTGGTGACTGCGATGACCATCTTGTATGGATTCATATCAACAACCTCCGGAGGAACACGGCGCCCTCAGCAAAGCCCCTCTTTGAAACACTCGCCCCATCGAGTGTTTAGCAATCGTTTCTAAACGATTACTGAATGACCGGAACTGGTACCTCTGAGAGGATTTTACGCATGATGTGCATCCCAGTAATACCACGAATTTTAGCTTCGGGTTTGAGCACGATTCGGTGACTGCAAACTTGTAGTGCAACTCGCTTGATATCGTCGGGAATCACGTAATCTCGACCATCGATGGCCGCAGATGCTCGCCCGGTCTTGAATAGGGATTGACTCGCACGTGGTGATGCACCTGTAATCACGCGGTGGTCCTCACGAGATCGCTGAACCACTTCTACGATGTAAGACAAAATCGCAGGGTCGACGTGAAC
>CALCEF010000084.1 GCA_937901365.1 uncultured euryarchaeote
TGGATTATCTACGCCTTCTTTGGGCTCGAATCGGGCAACCACACTGCCCTGAATGCGGTATTGAAGTGGCACGAAGAACCGTTCAAGAAATTGTTGACGATGTGATGTGGTACTATGAGGGCCACGGCATTTGTGTATGGGCTCCAGTGATTAGAGATCGAAAAGGAACACATGCAGATTTATTCTCTAATTTGGCTGAACAGGGCTATCTCTTCGGGCGCATCAATGGCCGAGATGCTGAATTTGAAGACCCACCAACCCTCGAGAAGAATCTACGACACAACGTAGACGTCCGAATCGATCGTATGCGCTTGAACCGCAGCAATCGCCAGCGACTGACAGAATCGATTGAATCCGCTCTGCAATTGGGCGGCGGTGGTTTGGCCATCGAATCCTTTGAAGCACCGAAAGCAGATGCAAAACTGTCTGAGGGCTCAAAGGCCCACGACACCGCTGTTGGAACAACCACTCCGTATTCCGAGGAATTCGCTTGTCCGACGCACGGTGCATTTCTACCGGAGATGAGCCCCCGGATTTTTTCCTTCAACAATCCATTAGGGGCCTGTCCCGAATGTCAAGGTCTTGGCGTTCAACGCCGCTTTAGTCACGACCTATGCATCGATGAAAGGGCCAGTGTAGATGATGGCTGCGTCTACCCCTTCCGCACATCGATGATGTCTGGTTGGTACAAGTCACTCATGCGCCAAACTTGCGCCTATTATGGAATCGATATTTACACACCCATACAAGATCTCGATGAAGACTCTCGAGACATTTTGCTGTGGGGCAGCGGCTCGACATCAATCCAATATGAATTCACAAGCCAAAAGGGATCATCATACCAAATGAACCGGCCGTGGGAAGGCGTTTTCGCGCGTTTGGAGCGCACGTTCACAGAGACAACCAGTGAACGTACCCGGAACAGATTACTATCCTACATGACAGACGAACCATGTTTATCCTGCAACGGCGCCAAATTGAATCCAGCGGTTCGCGGCGTATTTGTCGGCGGCACAAATTTGCCCACATTCAATGGATCCAGCATCCTCGACGCCCTCGCCATCATCCAAATTTGGTCAACAGGAGAGACAGACAAAGAATTCTGGGAGGAAATTGAACGCGAACCACCCGTACTAGAAGGGATTCGCGCATTGGATGAAAGAGAGATGTTCATCGCCCGAGAAATCATCAAAGAAATCGCCAACCGATTACGATTCCTCGCCCTCGTTGGTTTGGATTATCTTACACTCGATCGTCGCGCCAACACCCTTTCTGGCGGCGAGAGTCAACGCATCCGTTTGGCTACTCAGATAGGTACCCGCCTCACCGGTGTGATGTACGTTCTCGACGAACCGAGCATCGGGTTACACAGTCGTGACAATGCTCGTCTACTATCCACACTCCGTGAATTGTGTGAATTGGGTAACACACTCATCGTGGTCGAGCACGATGAAGCAAC
>CALCEF010000085.1 GCA_937901365.1 uncultured euryarchaeote
CCACTTCCAACAGTAACACTCTCTTCTCCTGCTAATGTTGCATCGGAGGACGAGTCGTAATCGAGTGCGATTTCGATATCACCTACCAAATTGTCATTGCGAATCCAAAACCGAATTGTGGTTTCATCCTCCTCGATTTCGAATGGATCATCTTCTGAGGCCCCATCATCGTACACAAGTCCCATCTCCCAACCAGCGGGCATAGGCACATCCTGAGCTTCACTCGATATGGGTGCCAAGGCGAGTAGCATGATTGAACTAAGGACGAATCCCATCAGCCGGACTTGCATCATGCTATCGTGTCACCCATCAGGCATCAATGCCACGCTTAGAGGTGTTCAAGCGGTGAGAGCGCTCTTCGCGTTAAAACGCGGAGCATTTTGCGTCGATATGCTGGAGGGAAATACGTGTTACTGACCGGCTTTACCGCCTTTCTTACACCCTCTGCTAATTCACGAATGCTGTCCTTTCCAGCCCATTCACCGATCGCCCCATCAGCCAATTCAGAGTGATCTCCAGGGATACTCTCGCAGCCGGTTGTTGCAAGGCGTAATCCTGCGATTTTCCCACCTTCAATTTTCCAAGCAGCAGCAACACCGGCTTCTGGGAAATCCCATGTCTCGCGCAGACGCAATTTCTGATAGGCACCTTGCCAATTCTTGGCATCATCTGGGAGCGTAACGTGTGTCACAAGTTCCCCTGTCTTGAGCACGTTACGGGTCATCCCATCCAGTTCAAAGAAATCTGCAAATGGCATTGAACGCGCGCCGGATGCGCTGGCCAAATGAATGGTTGCATCAAGCGCGATAAATGCCGCAGCTAAATCCGCTTGATAGGTGGCTACACAGAGTGTATTTTGGTTCGGAATTACCCGACAATCAGCACCGGTGTCACAGTCGCATTTGTGACACCAATCGATACTCCTTCGCCACTCTTCGGTTTGGTTGAACCAGTAGCATCGTGTATCGAGGCAAATGTTGCCGCCAACCGTGGCTGAACGGCGAATCATCACACTGGCAATCGTGCCCGCAGTCTCTCGTATGAGGGGGTGAACGCTCTCATTTTCAACCAAATCATGGATGCGCACCATCGCACCGATGACCGTGCCAGAAAGTGCAGTCAATTCCTGTACTTTTGACAGTGAGATCACATCTGGCTTTGGATTGAGTTTCCACTTGTAATTGGGCAGTAAATCTGTACCACCTGAAATCCAATCAAATGAATCCAATTCAGCCGCCAATGCGATGGCTTTGGCCAGATTGTCAGGCGTGTGCAGTGTGAACGGTGGCATACGCATTATGCATCACCTTGGTACCGTCTTTCAACATGGCTCCACGCCCGTGCTGCTCTCTTCTTTGGATCTGCCAAATCTTCAGCCGTCGGTGTTACAGATTCTCTCCAACCGTCGCTCTGCTCAGACATCGGCTTGTCGGGATCGAACCCGAAGAGGACCCCATTGACGTACGATGATCGGTCCTCTTGGATGTCGCGAAGATGATCTCTAGCAGCATGCGCCTCAGCCCGCTCCATCAATCGTTGCTGTAGAGGGCTCGGCTCATATCGGGGGATAGGAAGGTCAAGTGGGTCATCCACTCCCATCTTTTTGCAATGCTTTTCGATTCTCTTGTGTAGTCGATCTGGTGTGACTGGCAATTCGTCGATTCGAATCCCAATAGCGTCGTAAATTGCGTTGCATACCGCTGGAAGAATCGGGAGCAGCGGCCCTTCTCCAGCTTCTTTGGCACCAAACGGCCCTTCAGGATCATTGCTCTCTACAATGATTGGGACAACATCGGGCATCTCGTGCACGCTCATGATTTTGTAATCGAGTAAATCCGGATTCATCAGATGTCCATCTCGGCCATATTTCATCTCCTCAGAGAGAACTTGACCCATGCCCATGTGGCATGAACCAATGATTTGCCCCTTTACGGCCAATGGATTCAGTGCCTTACCACAATCGTGGGCTGCCCAGGCTTTGGCGACCTTGACAAATCCAGTCTCGACATCCACATCCACTTCAGCCACATAGGCTGAGAACGAATAGGCTGGGGCCAATCCAGCTGCAGCACCCTTGTGGACGCCGCCCATCGGTGCGGTTCGATAGGCTCCCGACGAAATCAAAGAACCCACATCCGCTTGGGCTTTGTGAACCGCTTCCAACCAAGAGACACCCACCGCAGGATCGTGCTTGTAGTAGATCCTCCTGTCACCGATGACCAAGACATCCGGGTGGTGGCCCAAAATCTCGTGAGCCGCTTTCATCACCTTGTCTCTCAATTCGATTGCGGCTCGAATAGCCGCGTTACAATTCATGAAAGTTACACGGCTTGAGTAGGATCCCAAATCTACGGGTGCTGTGTCGGACTCTTTACTGCGGATTCTAATCATATCCAACGGTAGGGCAAGAACCTCAGCGACCGCTTGGGCAACCGCTGTATCGCTACCCTGTCCAATTTCAGCCGCTCCAGTGTGAACGGTCACTCCACCATCCATGTCACACTGTAGATGAACGGTCGCATGTGGGAAATTCTCGGGATCCCAATGGATGGGCAGGCCCGAACCGGATATGAAGAATCCACATCCGACCCCGATTCCTTTGCCCAAGGGCATGTTGCGGAATTTCTCATCCCATCCTGATAATTCCCGAACCTTTGCGAGACATTCTCGCATTCCTGTGCTGGTAATTCGGAACCCAGTGATGGTTCGACTGTGAGGTGGCAATAAATTGGCCAGACGCAAGGTCATCGGGTCGACCCCCATCTGTTCTGCTACAGCATCGAGTCCGACCTCGACAGCACAGCGACTGTTGACAGCACCGTGGCCACGCATGGCCCCACTCGCTGGCTTGTTTGTCCATACCCTGGCGCCAGTGTAGTTGAATCCACCAATTTCGTATGGTGCAGTGTGTAAAACACCGTTGTAATATGTGGTTACATGGCCAAAGGATGCGAAGGCCCCCCCATCGATGAGTGCGTCAGTTTCGATGCCCGCGATTCGCCCATCATCGTCTGCAAAGACGCCCATCTGAATTCGGGATGGGTGTCGCCCACGGTTGATCCAGTATACTTCTTCACGATCGAAATTAATACGAACGGGTCGGCCCGATTTCCGGGCCAGAATGGCTGCACACATCTCGTGAGGGAACGGATCGGACTTACCTCCAAATCCACCACCAACAAAGGTTCGGTGGACATTGATTTGGTGCATCGGAATATCGAGAACTGCAGAGAGCGCTCTGTGCAAATAATGCGGCACTTGTTGTGGACTCCAAACGGTCAGTCGACCGGATGGGTCCCAATGGGCGACCACAGCATGTGGTTCTGTAAACCCGTGATGTAAACCAGCGACCTCCCAATCAGCTTCATGACGGAAGGGCGCTGTAGACATGGAATCCAAATCACCGAATTGCTGGAATACACGCTTTTGGACGTTTGATTCTCCGATGTGATACTTCCCTCTGTCATGTATTGGGTTTTCAGAATCGAGCAATCCGTCTTCCATATCATGGATGCTAGGAAGGATCTCATAATCGACAGAAATGGAATTCATGGCATCGATTGCCGTTGCTTCATCCACGGCGCAGACACATGCGACCAAGTCTCCAACGTGGCGAACTTTGTCCTGCGCCATCGCATGCTCGTCCTTCGTCACAGGAAGGACACCGAATTTGTTGACTGAGTCTTGACCTGTCGCCACAGCGACAACGCCATCCATCGCTTCAGCAGCGGCTGTATCAATCGATTTGATTTTGGCGTAATGATGAGGTGAACGCAAGATTTTCCCAATCAGTTCACCGGGCAATCGAATATCATCCCCATACTGTGCTTGTCCCGTCATTTTCCAGTTTGCATCAACCAAGGGTACGGATTTCCCAATCGTCGTACCTGTGACGTGCCGATCGTGAACGTGTGGTCCTCGTGGCTGCTTTTTCCATCCACCTACAGATTCGGGAACATAATCCAAATCTTGGAGTTTTGAATGTGGGTCTGAACCACCTGATCCCGGAACTCCGAAATCCTGTTGCCCAGCTTGTCGCTTACCATCGGTGCGTTTCTTTGAGGAACCACCTTTGCCGGGCGCTTGTCGATATCCCTTGCCCATACAATCACCTCACTTTGAACTGCCGGGCGGCAGTGATGGCTCATCAGGGCCCAGGGGATGCGGGTCCGATTTTGGATCGGTAGCATCTGGAATTTTGATTCCACCTCGTTTCATCGACGCTGCCATTTCGACCGCATCGACGATTTGTTGGTAACCGGTACATCTGCAAAGGTTCCCTTCGATTGCACACTTGATTTCATCTCGGGTCGGTTCAGGATTTTCATCGAGCAATGCGGCGCTTACAATCAAGAATCCCGGTGTGCAAAAACCACACTGGCTTCCACCAGCCTCAGCGAAGCACTTCTGAATGGGGTGCAGGTGGTGTCCATCGGCCAACCCCTCAACGGTGGTGATGTCCGAGCCAGCAGCCTCTTTGGCCAAACAAAGGCAAGAAAGGCGAGGTTCTCCATCGATCAAAACCGCACAGCAACCACAGGTCCCCATATCGCACCCACGCTTGACTCCAAGAGTGCCCACCTGGTCTCGAAGCACATCGAGTAAGATCGCATTGCTTTCGATGAGATGCTCGTTTGCTTCACCATTGACATCGGCCTGCCAATTCTCTTTCCCAGCACCGGGAAGCATTGGCACTCGAATATGAATCGACATGGCGAACGTGCCGACCCTGTAACGGGAGACCTTTGATGATTCGCCCGTAGGGCGATGGACCTGAAAACCTCACGAATGGTTGCAAGGTGGGAAGAATGGTGACAACATTCCAGCAAGGCCACCAATGTATCGAGTTTGAATCCAAACTGTCCCTTGTCCAGAGAAGTGCATGACAAGACCTTCGCCACCGAAAACGAGCGAACCTAATCCCCCCACCTTTCCGATCTGATAATTGACACCATCTGTGAAGGCGACCACGTGTCCCGTGTCAATGGTGACGACTTGTCCGGGTTGGATTGGAATCTGTTTTACAGCCCCGTATGAGTTGTAGTAAACCCGACCAGCTCCGGCTTGTGTAAATGCGCGAATAAAGAACAATTTTTCACCACTAAACATGCCCTTGAATCCTTGAAATTTGGTATCGGTTTCTACATTTGAAGTGCAGGCTAGATATGATCCGCTCTGAATGTACAGATTTTGTCCTGGCTGACAATCAAACCATGCGATGTCACCCGGTACACCCGGTGCAAGGCTGACCCAACCTC
>CALCEF010000086.1 GCA_937901365.1 uncultured euryarchaeote
AAACGAAATGCCCAAATCTTCTCGTTTTCGAGCCAATAGATTGACTTCGCCGGGGTCAAGGATCCCATCGACCCATACTGTATCCAGAACCATTCGGTAAGCATCCATTGCTGCGGGTTGCGCTGCGGGTTCGGGTGACTTGGATTCTTCTTCTACTTCTGTTTCCGGTGATTCTTCATCATCATCCATGAATGCTGCAAGAATGTCTTCTTCACCCGTTGATGCTAGTGAGACTGCGGGACCAGAGACGCCCAGTGTTGCAAACATGTCATCATCATCTTCATCCTCATCTGGCGATTCAACTTCGACTGGTTCAGATCCGGTCGTCTCTTCAGCTTCTTCGTCATCTTCCATGAACGCTTCAAGACCGTCGCTTACGTTGCCTGCTGAAGCGGTGGACTCCACTCCAAGTTCTGCAAATGGATCCACATCTGCATCTTCTGATTCTGGGCCGGATTCGGGGTCAGGGACTGTCATCAAATCACTCCGTCTCCCCGATGAGGGATAGCGTTCCCTCAAATGCGTTGCCTGTTGGTGGCCGAGATTACACACCTCTTGGAGATTCTAGCAATAAACGAGAAGGATTCACGACAGAATCCGGCCTTACGGCATCTCTAACCACCTTCTTGAAGGGGCTAATTTACTCGCCCTACAGGCGCATATTCACCCGCGCGGATAGATATCTTCAAAGACCCTCCAAATTGGAGGTGAACTCCCTGTGCGAGGAGACACCGGTATCACCGGCCACTGACCGAGACTTTACTTTACATTCCACACCATATAACCGAGATGATTTACATGACACAATCCAAGATGAAGGGAGATACAACCGCTGAAGTAAGTGAACAGGGTATGATCATCGAACGTCGTTTCACACAAGTCGACAAAGATCCGTTTGACCAATTTGAATGGACCACCTCTGATTTTGTGATTAACAACCCGGACGGTTCAATCGCCTTTGAGATCAAGGATGTGTCTTTGCCATCAGGGTTTGAAGGGGTGCCTGGGAAAGTTTGTGCTCAGAAGTATATGCGAAAGGCGGGGGTGCCTGCCGCACTTCGAAAGGTCCCGGAAGATGGAGTGCCTACATGGTTGCAGAGATCGGCTCCCGATGAAGAAAAATTGCAAAAAATGAAGGCTGACAAGAGGTATATTTCAGAATCCGATGGACGGCAGTTGTTCCGTCGCCTTGCAGGAACATGGACCTACTGGGGATGGAAGCATGGTTACTTTGCCAGTGAGGGAGATGCGCGAGCTTACTACGACGAAATGTGCTATTTGATTTCCAGTCAAAGATCCGCACCAAACAGCCCACAATGGTTCAACACCGGCCTACACTGGGCCTATGGAATCGAAGGGCCTGCTCAAGGACACTGGTATGTAGACCCGGTGACTGAAGAGGATATGCGCTCAGTGAACGCATACGAACATCCACAGCCCCACGCATGTTTCATCCAGAGTGTCAGTGACAGTTTGGTCGGGGATACAAGTTCGATTATGGGACTATGGAATCGAGAAGCGTTGCTATTCAAGTTCGGTTCTGGAACCGGTTCAAATTTCTCCAATATCCGAGGTGCTGGTGAGCCGCTTTCGGGAGGGGGTACTTCCAGTGGTTTGCTCTCATTCTTGAAAATAGGTGACCGTGCTGCGGGCGCAATCAAGAGTGGTGGTACGACCCGTCGGGCAGCCAAGATGGTGACATTAGATTTGGATCACCCCGACATTGAGGAATACATCGGTTGGAAATTGTCAGAAGAAGAAAAAGTCAGTGCTCTTGTTGCTGGCACAGCAGCTTTGCAAAAGCATTGCAATGCTGTTCTTGAAGCGTGCTGGGATGGTGAAAATCTCTCACTCGATTCCAATGAAAACATGGCATTGAAAGGTGCGATGGTCAAGGCCATTCAGGCGAGTGTACCACAACCCCACATCCAAAGAATGCTCGACTTGGCGAAGCAGGGATGGAAGAGTGTTGAGTTTGAAACGATGGATACCGATTGGCAGGGTGAAGCCTACGGAACTGTCTCCGGGCAGAACTCAAACAACTCCGTACGTGTTCCTGAATCGTTTATGCAGGCCGTTAAGGATGGAGGAGAGTGGGATTTGTTCTTCCGCACTGAAAGGGATAAAGCCGCAGAAGAGGGGCGAGATCCTGTACCTCATCGTTCTCTTGATGCCAACCAATTGTGGAATGATATCGCCTATACCGCATGGGCTTGTGCCGACCCTGGAATTCAATTTGATACCACGATTAACGAGTGGCATACCTGCCCAGAGGGTGGTCGAATCAACGGTTCAAACCCGTGCAGTGAATACATGTTCCTCGATGATACGGCATGCAATTTGGCCAGTATCAATTTGCTTCATTACTACGATAAGGACACTCAGAAGTTCGATGTAGAAGGCTTCCGACATTCTTGCCGACTTTGGACTACGACTCTTGAAATCAGTGTCTTGATGGCACAATTCCCCAGCCAAGCAATTTCTCGCAAATCGTATGATTACAGAACTCTTGGTCTTGGATTCTGCAATATTGGTTCAATGCTCATGCACATGGGCATTCCATACAATGACTCTCGAGGCTATGCAATCTGCGGTGCAATCTCAGCCATTATGACTGGTGAGGCGTATGCAACAAGTGCCGATTTGGCCAGCTTCCTCGGCCCATTCCCTGAATATGAGGCGAATGCAGAACATATGCTCCGTGTGATGCGAAATCATCGCAGAGCAGCTTACAACGAGCCTGCGGAAAAGTACGAAGGTGTCACCATCGCTCCAATGGGAATCGATTCGAAGAAGTGCCCCAAGGATTTGCTTGATGCTGCACGTGGAGTGTGGGATCAGGCGCTTGAAATGGGTAAAGAACACGGTTATCGCAACGCGCAAACCACAGTCATTGCACCTACGGGAACAATCGGATTGGTCATGGCGGCCGATACGACTGGTGTTGAGCCACAATTCAGCCTTGTACAATACAAAACGCTAGCCGGAGGTGGTTCATTACGCATCATCAACCATGGTGTACCCAGTGCACTCAAGCGTCTTGGATACAACGAGGGACAAGTGCAAGAGATTGTTGACCACGTTATGGGAACGGGTTCACTTGAACGATGTGAAAGTGTGTCCATGCAGAATTTACTAGAGATGGGCTTCTCTGATACCGAGTTCTCAAAGATCGAGGCGGCCGTTGAAAATGTATTCGACATTCGTTCACTGTTCGCCCCTAGCGTTTTGGGTCATGATTTTTGCACTGACACTCTAAAGGTTGCAAGCGAAGATTGTGACAATCCTTTCTTTGACACTCTAGGATTCCTTGGATTCTCACCTTCTGAAATCGAAGACGCACACAACCACGTCTATGGACATCTCTCAATTGAAGATGCACCACACCTCAAAGAAGAGCATTTGCCTGTCTTTGATTGTGCAACACCTGGAGGGAAAAATGGGACACGATGTATCGATTGGGATGCTCACGTCTTGATGATGGCTGCAGCGCAACCATTCATTTCAGGTGCGATTTCAAAGACGATTAATATGCCGAGTGATGCAACCATCGAAGATGTTCGTGCTGCCTACGATCTTTCACACTCGACGATGAACAAGGCTTGTGCGGTTTATCGCGATGGAAGCAAACTATCTCAGCCATTGATGAACAGTCTAGTCGACATGTCTGGCGTCGAGGAAGAAGAGGACGAAGAAGTGGTCACAGTGAAGAAGGCTGTCAAGCAAGTGACTGAAGTTTTGCCAGTCCCCAACGAGCAAGCAGCTCCACTGGCTGAGGCGTTTGTCCACAACTACATCGCCTCGCGACAACCACTGCCTGCAGTCCGTGATTCTCGCACAATGAAGGCAAGTGTCGGTGGACATACGGTATATCTCACCTCAAGCAAGTATGATGATGGGCGTCTCGGCGAGATTATGATTACAACTTCCAAGGAAGGTGCGGCATGGCGCAGTCTGCTGAATCAGTTCGCAATCGCTGTATCAATCGGCCTACAATATGGTGTACCTCTCGATGCATTCGTCAAGTCATTCACCTTCCAAAAGTTCGAACCCAGTGGAATGGTTATGGGTGGTTCAAACAGAGTCAAGATGGCTACCAGTTTGGTCGATTACATCTTCCGTGAACTAGCAATTGATTACCTTGGTCGTAATGATCTCGCACATGTCAGTGAGGAGGATTTGGAAGTGACATCCATTAGTCGCCCCGAGATTACAGAAGACGGTGTGGCTCGATCACAGGGTGAAAGTCGAAACGTCCAGATGACATTGGACGTCGATCCTGAGGCCAGCATGCGCCAACAGGCCCGTGAAGCGGGATTCACTGGAGACATCTGTACTGATTGCGGTGGTAGTCAAATGGTGCGAAATGGTACCTGCCTCAAGTGCAACAGCTGTGGTGCAACCACAGGTTGCTCTTGATTATCTAGCAGATTCTTGCCATCGAACATAGTCAAGTATGGCTTGCTTGATATCCAGTGGTGGAGATCCTTCAGGCATCTCTCGCTGTGCTTCGATTCCCAAGCGAATGGCTTCCACAAGTTCCTCTTCCGGTTCTCTTTCGATAATTGCTTCAATGAACACTTCAAGGGGAATGCCTTGTCCTCTGCGCAATGCTTCAGAAACTCGTTCTTCCTCATCCTCATCATTGGGGGTGCGAACAGTTACCATCAGGCCATCCCCTGTTCACGCATGTCTGCATAAGACATGGCCACTTCATCAGTCCAACTCATCAATGGGCCATCGTTAGCCAGCCTTGAGTCCATTTCGGCCCATTCGGGATTGACACACTCGTCGTAAACTGTTCTGACAAGATGGTCGTGTCCCAGAACCAGTGCCTTGTCCAAAACACCAGACACTGTCGCTAGTGTTCGGCGATCTGTTCCCGACCAATATGCGTTCCATGGGTGTGTGTGCACCCAAAGCCGGAGAGGTAACCGAGAACCAATTGGCGGAGATAGGCGCACCATACCAATGGTGCCAATATCTACCCAAACCCAGTCCTGGGCATCAAACAGAATACTGACCTCACGCTTCAGTCGATCTGCAAGATTCCACACGCTCAACCAATGGCCTTCTACTGCATAGTAAGCAAAGCTCTGCAGAAGCGCGTCGGCGCGCAAATCCCCAGACAGAATCGCTGCCTCGATATCCTCAGTAGGGTGAAGCCGTGGAAGAACCGCTTCCTGAGGAGGTGGTGAGGAGGGTGAAAGCGAGTCTTGCTTTTCGAGACCACTCATTCTACCGCCTCCTGAGAAATTT
>CALCEF010000087.1 GCA_937901365.1 uncultured euryarchaeote
AAGAGTTCGTCAAGTCGGGTAAATTGGTCATTGGAATTTGCAACGGTTTCCAAGTGCTCGTGAAGATGGGCCTACTCCCTGGCGACGAACAAGTCAGTTTGAGCCAAACCGCGAGCCTAACTCTGAACAACACGGGCCACTACGAGGATCGCTGGGTCCACCTCGAATTCGACCCGAACAGCCCCTGCGTCTGGACCAAAGGCCTCGAGCGTATACGGGTACCTGTTCGTCACGGCGAAGGCAAATTCGTCACAAGTATCGATGCAAACCTCGATGAATGGGCTGAGAATGGACAATTGGTTGTCCGCTACGTTGATCCAAATGATACGTACCCAAGCGCTGGCGATGAACCACTCCCATTCCCGATATGCCCCAACGCGAGTATGCGCAACATTGCAGGTGTTTGCGATCCAACGGGCCGGGTGTTTGGATTGATGCCACACCCTGAAGCAAATCACAGCACATGGCTAGGTGCAACTTGGACGCGCGAAATGCCAGAGCATGGCGAGGGCGAAGGGATGGTAATATTCCACAATGCCGTAAATTTCGCCAAAGAAAATCTTTGACGGCCTAACGAGTGTTCGTTGGAACCGGCCCGTACTGGTTGTCTCCTGGTTGACCATCCATGATGAGAAAAACTAGAATGACCCACGCACCAATAAAGTTCACAATTGGAATCAACGCAAGCAGAAACCACCATCCGCTTCTCCCACCATCGTGAAGACGCCTGACAGTCACTCCTAGCATAGGCAACAACAACGCCAAACCGAGCAAAACCAAAAGCCCCATACCCAGCAACGCCCCAGCCTCTCCCAAAATCAACCCCATGATTGTGAAAACAATCACCATGCCAATCTGCAAACCAATAAGACCCAATTGCATCCACCAATATTCAGATCGAGAAGCCCGGCCAGAGAAATCAAAATATTTGTCTTCAACTACCGTCCTAATCGCATTTTCAAAAGACATCATATTGACGGGTCGGCCGGTGTTCATCACTGCTTGTTCCATTGGTTGCATACAATTTCATCCAACCCTTTGGAAATAACCTTTTACCCTGCATTTTAGTTTATATACGGCCTTTAGAATCCGCTTCCATGCAACCAGGATATCAACCAGACACAGTCGTCATCGGCGAATCAACACCACAAATGGGTCAGGTCGCAACTTCACCCTTCTCCACCCCCATTTCGGGTTGGAACATGGGATTGAAAGACATCCTGCTCAGTTTCGACGGGCGAATCAATCGCCAAAGATGGTGGCTCATTGGCATCACCCTCAATATTGCGGCCTTTGTGTATGCGCTCGTGGTTGGAATGATCATTATTG
>CALCEF010000088.1 GCA_937901365.1 uncultured euryarchaeote
CCAGAATCAACCAGATAGATACAGGGAAGGTGGTTGTCGTTGGCTACCTCTTGAGCTCGGATGTGCTTCTTGACGGTCATCGGATAGTATGAGCCACCTTTGACCGTCGCATCATTGGCCACGAAAAGGCACTCTTTCCCATGAACAACACCAACTCCGGTCACCATACCAGCACTGGCAGCGCGACCATCGTAGAGATCGTATGCAGCGAGTGGAGATAGTTCGAGGAATGGAGTACCTGGGTCACAAATTGCAGATATTCGCTCACGAGGTAATGCCTTGCCTCGGCTTCGGTGCTTCTCGACATATTTTCCACCACCTCCTTGCTGAACGACTTCAAGGCGTTCACGCAATGTTGCGAGCAGTGAACTGTTGTGTTCATGGTTCGACTTGAACGATGCATCCGAGGAATTGACTCGGGTCTGTAGTCTGTCCATGCGCACCCCTAAGGGGTGCGAATACGAACTTGGCCTTGAACACTCGCCCACTTCAGACATCCAATGTCATCCGGAGAACATCCCTCAAACCAGGGGCTAAACCGACCACTAGAAGACACAAGATGACCAACAATCGTAGGTGGCGATGACGATGTTCAAAACGAGCGTATGCAAAGAGCCACCAAATCATCGCTGCAAGGCCAAATTTGAGGACACCAAATCCCCAAGCGGTTCCAGCTATATCTATGACCTTCTGAGAAAGAACGTGTTTCTCGGCATAGCCATAATTCTCCAAACCGACACTCGTTGCAAGTCCATCTACCATCTGACCATACATTGCTAACAGGACGGCAGGAATCCCAAGGGTTGCACGTGGAGCAAGGCTTTCCATACGCTCCCATGTAGATGAGTGCTGGCGATCCCAATCCTCCAATGAAATTCCTTGGGGAATAATTCCTGGCTCAAGTCCCATGTGATGTAATTTCGATCTTGCTTCTTGCCCGGTAAACCAGAACATTGTGCAGAGGAGAAGTGGACCTAGGACAATTAGGGCCATCGGGACCACTGAAATTGGAGTTCGCCCATTCAACGGCTCGGTGTAGAGCATGAGCCAACCAGCCAAATGCATGAAACTTCCACCGAGTCCAACTTGGATGAGACCTTGCTCAATCGCAGTGCAACATTCCAAGAATGGATGGATTAGAATAATGATTAGAAGACCACCCATCGGGGCCAAGAAAAGTGGAGAAA
>CALCEF010000089.1 GCA_937901365.1 uncultured euryarchaeote
TCGCTCCGGATTGTATCGATCGGGTCGCTGGTCAGCATCCAATGGTGTTTCCAATGTTTGCCAATCAGCATCCTTTTCGACCAGCATTGGACCTTCTCGGAGCACTCTGCAGACCGTATTTTCAACGATATGCCCTCGCATCATCGCTGGGACTTGTGGGCCACGAAGATACTCGATACGCTGGTGGTACCACGATCTTGGGCATCCTCGATACTGGATGAGGCTGGTCGCTGAAAGGCGCTTGAATTTGCTGACCAACAGCGCATCTTCATCGACAATTTGGACGGGCACGGAACCGACCTTATCGTTCACCGTCTTTGAACCATGCGGCTCAACAGAATTGAAAGGCCTTGACAACCAGCGAATTGTATGGTCGGACAATCACCCATGTCGTCATCTGATGTTCTGTTGTCCCTAAATGCGGAGGGGGAGGAAAAGAAGAGATCTGCGATGAAGGTCATTTGGCTCGGTGGAATTATCTGTGTAGTTGGTCTTGTATCGACGTTTATCTTAGAGAATTTCATGCCATCTTCATTTGAGGAAAGTATCACCTTTGAGATATTATATTCGTTGATTGGAAATGCTTTCTGCTGCGGAGGTCCACTTGTGGTTCTCGCAGGTGTTGGGATGCTGATTTCGCAAGGTATGGGTGGAAAATACGTGGATATAATTCCAGTTGACAGACCACCAATTGAGCCCCGTTAATCACTGTCTTCCGGTGGTCTTGATTCGACAGTCATCCTAGTGTTCCGTGGATCGATTCGCAATTGTGGCGTCCCCTCTCTCCAACCTATTTCTGCGGCCATGAATCGAACATGATCGCCAACCTGTAGGTTGTCGAATGATTCACTACGCCCCATTCCAAATGCGACAACTTCAGTCAATGCTGTCCCATCCCAGATGTGAGCGGTAGCCATCGACCAATCCTTCCCTTTGGCATTGGTTCCACTGTTGGAGCCTCGGCTGATGACAATACCTGAGACATTTGCCCGAGTTGGAATCAAACCGATGCGGTCAATTTCCAAATCGCCTGCGTCCTCTTCCGAAACGATTTGACTATCGGCATCAAGATACAACCGAATCATCCCTCTCCATTGACCTGGTGCAGCGTTGACAACGACAACATTTCCTTCGTGCAGATGCAATTCAGAGAACTGATTTACCCCCATCTCCTCAATCACCGCAGTCTTGTCTCCAGCTGTAATGGCTGCACCGATTACATGGTCTCCATAGTGATTGGGCATCGGCCCCCAATGTCCGTGCAATGTCCCTTTCACCGTCACCCTACTCGGTAAATCAGCAATGGCGCGGTATGGTGATCCTGCTGGTTCGATTTCAACATCAGGAATGAGGGAATGGAGTGGTTGTTCTTGTCCACCTCTGGGATAATCACAGGTTTGCAATCCACAGCAGATTTGGCAACCCAATCTTCCTTCCGTTGAAGGTTCTGCTGCCTTGAGTTGTAAATCATTCAACGATGTCAAAGACATTTCATCTTGAATCGTTTTGAGACGATTTGTTTCAGCCTCTAAATCATCAATCAATTCCGCATCGTGAACAAATCCATCGGTAAGGTGCCAGGATTTGATTTCGGTCACACCTCCTTCCTCGACGCGATTGGACGGTTTGTTTGGGTGGGTACGAGTTTCGTTCCAAAGCCATTGATAGAATCGGAGTTGGTGGGCTACGCCGGAATGGTCACGTCCATGACCTCGGTTGGCTTTGATGTCGACAATATGGACATCTCCTCGCCACCTGTGTGCCACATCGAGTTCACCTGCAGCCCATCCTTCTGGATGGAACAATCGCTGAGCGGAGGTAATGCGAGGATCTTTGGCCCAAGGGCGTGCGATTTCCCACGCCTCCCACCAAGAACAGGGTTCGCCAGATTTCTGCCACCCCTCACCCCTGGATTCATCCCAGCAAGGTGCAGGTGTACCAAACGGATCTCCTCCGCTTCGGAAAGCCT
>CALCEF010000090.1 GCA_937901365.1 uncultured euryarchaeote
CGAGATGGAAGCTTCCTGAGACAGTGGTCACCGAATGATCCTCGGCTGCATATCGCAGCATGGCACCGTTGTCTCCCAATAGAAGTGCAGTTTTCCCCCGTGGATGCCAATCGATGGCTCTAATCGTATCGTTAACAGGAGTGGCCAATTCAATTTGGATGTTAGGATCGGTTCCATCCAATAGGCGCGCGTAACCATCGGCACCTGCGATCAGGACTTTCTGGGTCGTCTCTCCTCCAGTGGAGACCGCTTCTAGCCCCAAGTCACCATCTGAAAGCCAAATCGGTTCGTCCAATTCAACTGCACCTTCAGCTGAGACAGGGGTGGCTAGACAGGAAAACAGCAGCAGAGCAACCAAGCCGCATGCCATGCGCCCCCCATTCGCCATCAGGCTGCCGACACCCCCCCCAATTATCACCCTTCTCGACATGATGACCAGCCGCGACCCTTAACGACGGGTTGGTTCTCGGAGGTTGCATGGAGACCTTTGAGGTAAAGCGAGGATTGGCCAAGAAATTGGCAGCGGAAGGAGGACTAGCAGGTGTGGCTGGCAAGCATTTTGACAACGTAGATGGGTCGGGTGATTCGTTTAGTGGTAGTCATGGAATCATGACAAGCATCACTGCAGAATACAATGCGATGGGAAAGTTGGTCGTCGATGTAAGTCAAGAGCGACCCGATTTTGACGACCCTGATGCGATGGAAGTGGCGATGGATAGCCGCAAGCGCTGGTCCGCATTCCTCGATGAGGCCACAGGATATTCCGCCAAGCAACGCGGTGACAAAGCCAAGGAATTCGCCAAGAAGGCTTCGAAGGCAAAGTCCGGCATCAGCCAAGCTCGAAAATTCATGGAGATGGCCACCAGTCTTTCAGATGAAACCAAGGCTGAGGCCGAATCAATGATCGAAGAAATCGAAGCGGCTCTAGCGGCTGGAGACAATACAAAAGCGGCCGGTCGCGCTGAGAAACTAGGTAAGTTACTAGGCTGAAGCACAACACTCTATAGGCGATAAAATGGATTCAAAAACTCGACTTGACCTGATTACAGGTGCGGCTCAAGAAGTCGTAGGGGTCGAGCATCTCGAATCTCGAATCGCCGATGGTGGGACCATTCGGGCTTACGTTGGTTTTGAACCGAGTGGCAAAGCACACGTTGGGTGGAAGGTCTTGGCGACCAATCTGCGTCGAATGCTAGATGCGGACGTCAACGTCCTGATTTTCATGGCCGATTGGCACGCCTGGGTCAATGACAAATTTGGCGGAGATATGGATAAGATCCAGACGACTGCCAAATACATGGAAGAAGTATTCCGTTCATTGCTGAATCATCCCGAAGAAGGAGATGGCCCAGGTCAACTCCGGTTCGCATATGCATCCGAAATCATGGACAGTGGCGACTATTGGGCACGCGTTCTACGCTGTTCCAAGAACATGAGTCTAGCACGCGCGAGGCGCACATTCAGTATCATGGGTCGTGACGAAGCCAGTGGCGATGGTGATCTTTCCAAATTCTTCTACCCCGCTATGCAGGCAGCTGATATCTTTGAGATGGATATCGATTTGGCGATAGGTGGCATGGATCAGCGCAAGGCACACATGTACATGCGAGAGGTTGCTGATCATTGGGGTTGGACAAAAGCAACCTGCATCCACACACCGATTATTTCTGGACTAAAGAGCGCAGGTGCTCGAATGGACTCTTTTGATCACAAGATGAGTAAGTCAGATCCTTCAGGGGCCATCCTTTTGCACGACACTCCAGAAAAATTGCGCAAGAAGATGCGGAAGGCCTACCTCGATGTCGAGAAGGATGACAGTCCAATCTACGAACTGCTAGAACACATCATTCTCCCAGAGCAAGGTCAAATCACGGTGACACCAAATCCGGAATACGGTGAACCAAGCACTTACGACAGTTTGGAGAGCTTCACAAAAGCGGTTCAAGATGGAACAGTCCATCCTCTGGATGCGAAATTCGCAGTTGCAGATGCAATATCTTCCGGCCTAGAAACTCTCCGCGCACACTTTGAAGCCAATTCAGCCCTCCTCGATTCTGTGAACGAGATTACTGGACAGTAAGTTCTTCCTTACAAGATGCACAGTTCGGCCATGAATTGATATGTCTCGACATTGTATGGTTCATTGATGAATGCCGTTTTTCAAAAAATAATAGGGGCATCATTGAAAACCGATTGGGAACCGCCCCAGCCCAACTCACAGGAGGTCATGCTAGATGTCTGAGGTAGGAATCGACGATATTGCCATCCATTTCCCCAAACTGTACCTTGACATGAAGGATTTCGCTGAAATGCGAGATGCGGATTATGGGAAGTTGAACAAAGGCCTCGGTCTTTCGGCTATGGCCATCCCCGATGTACACGAAGATACGGCTACCATGGGTGCCAATGCTGTTACACGTCTCATCGATCGAAATGGTATCAAGCCCACACAAGTAGGTCGGATGTATCTCGGTACTGAAAGTGCCCTCGATGGTGCGAAACCAACCGCGACCTACATTCTAGACATGCTCACACAACGCTATGGTGGCCGATTCGGCGAGGATTGCTTCCGAAATTGTGACGTCGTCGACATGACCTTTGCCTGCATTGGTGCTGTCGATGCACTCCACAACACCCTCGACTGGGTTGCTCGCGGTGGAGAAGAAGAAGACCGCATCGGCATCGTCGTTTTCAGTGACAATGCGAAGTATGACTTGGAATCTGCTGGAGAATACACTCAGGGCGCCGGAGGTGGCGCACTTCTCATCCGTCACAATCCTCGTCTCATTTCGATTCCAGACCGATGGGGTGTTTCCACCTCACCTGTTCACGATTTCTTCAAGCCTCGTCGAGAAGTTTCCATCAAATCGGTAATTTCCCACGTCGTTCAACTGGCCAGAGAAACCGGCGCCTCTATCAAAGAAGGTATGGTTGATCGAATGGTCAGACATCTACCAGAATCTACAGTCCGCCGCCTTGGAATTTTCAGCCATGGTGTCGACAGCGTCCAAGT
>CALCEF010000091.1 GCA_937901365.1 uncultured euryarchaeote
TTAGATGCTGAATCAATGCTTACATCTTCTCCGAACCAATTGCCCCCATCTGCAGAATTTCCACGTAACCAAGCTTGGTTTCCAATCGATGTTTGCACCGCTTCGATGTATGATTCTGGAGTTCCTGCATCGACGAAATGTCCCTCGAACGGGAATCCCGACAATTCACCATCCTCGGCGAGGACTGGGAATACTACACGCTCCATGCTGAATGCGCCTTCTGGCATCCGGTCGAATACTTCCGGTTCGAGCAGGTAGGTTCCAGCATTGATGAGATTGGAATAGGCTTCTTCGCGTGGAGGTTTTTCTTGGAATCGACGGATTCGAGTGCTTTCGGAATCGAAATCTGCCACCCCGAAGCGGCTGGGATCTTCAACTTCCCACAATGAGATGGATGCGAGCGTCCCGGCTGCCTTGTGTGCGCGTAGCATCTCATCGACGCGTAGACTGGTGAGAAGATCTCCATTGATGACACAACAGGTTCCTTCCCCGAGGTGCTCGCGACAGTTGGCGATTGCCCCACCAGTACCCAGCGGTTCGGTTTCCTCGACGATGATGACCTCGTAAGGTAGGTCAAGAGCGGCGAAGTGATCACGCATCTGCTCAATCCCGTATCCAGCGGCGATTAGGACCTTGTCGACCATTTCCTCAGGTAGGATGCTGACCACATGCTCAATCATCGTGCGGTCCAAAATTGGAATCAGTGGCTTTGGGGTATGAAGTGTCCACGGACGCAGACGTGTGCCAAAGCCTCCGGCCAATACGATGACGTCCATCAGTTCTGCGAGTCGGGTCCCCCTCAAGTGCCTTGCTCACCGAAGATAGGTCTCACGCGCGCGCGTCAAAGCGTTCAAAGAGCGGCTTCAGGTCGAATGTGATTGAGGGAAGCCGATGAACATCCACGAGTATCAGGGTAAGCAGTTGTTCCGCGATGCTGGACTTGCTGTACAGGATGGTGTTCACTGCACCACTGTCGAACAAGCACTCGCCGCTTACGACGCACTCGGAGGCAATGTTGTCGCTGTAAAAAGTCAGATTCACGCTGGTGGAAGAGGCAAGGGGACCCTATACGACCCGGACAGTGGTGACCTCGTCATGGAAGGCGGTGTCAAAATCGCATTCAGCCGAGAAGATGTTGAGAATTATGCAACAAAGATCCTTGGCAACATCCTCGTCACCAAGCAAACCGGTGAAGATGGAAAGATGGTCAACAACCTATACGTGGAAGGTGGTTGCAAAATCGCCCATGAATACTACCTCGCCATTCTTGTCGATCGCGAAGAGAAAATGCCTCTAATCATGGCTTCATGCGAAGGTGGAGTGGATATCGAAGAGGTAGCCGAAGAAACACCTGAGGCTATTTTCAAGGTCCATGTCGACCCAAGTGTCGGACTTTTGCCAGAACAGGCGGAAGGACTTGCCGACTCACTCGGCCTCTCTGGAACCGCCATCGATTCATTTGTAGAGAACGTCACCGGCTTGTTCGACTTGTTTGTGTCGAAGGACTGCGCGATGGTTGAAATCAACCCGATGGTCCGCACCGAAGATAATCAAATCGTGCTGCTGGATGCCAAGGTTGGATTCGATGATAATGCATTGTTCCGTCACCCTGACATTGTCGAATTGCGCGACCTTTCAGAGGAAGAACCCACTGAAGTTCGTGCCAAAG
>CALCEF010000092.1 GCA_937901365.1 uncultured euryarchaeote
CAACCTCGTATTCGGTTCAGGACCACCAGACCATTGGTTCGGCACCGTATCCTGCAGCTCTACACCCCACAACTTGGGTATTCTGCATCAATGGTAACTGGGAGGCTCCACTTTGCTCGACCAGTTTTGACGGTGGCAATACTTGGAGTCCAGAGGTTCCAGGCGCCCCCCTCGGTTGCAATAGTGGAGGATTGAGCGCCCACATTGAGGGTGGTCCCAATGGGAATTTCTACCGCGGAAACGTAGGATGTAGCGGCAGTGGTTATTCGATTTACAAAAGCACAGATGGTGGTTTCACATGGACTGAGCATCCATTGCCCACCGAAGACTCGGGCACAGCTGACACATGGAATTTCGAAGAGGCTCAGGTCGCAATCGATGATGATGACAACGTTCACGCCATGTGGATGGGTGCTGACAATATGCCCTACTATGCCTATTCACAGGATGAGGGCGCTTCTTGGAGTGAATCGATGATGATTGCCCCACCGACCGACATTGTTGGAACCGGATTCCCTGTGGTCACCGCTGGTAGTGCCGGCAGGGTCGCCTTCGGTTATGTGGGCGACACAGGGAATGATACTTGGAACGCATATCTCACAGTCGTCAGTGATGCTTTCGGAGATGCACCACTGTTCACGACCGTGCAAATCAACCAACCCGGGGATCCAATCGACACAGAACCGGGTTGTGGATACAACCGGTGCGGTGGTTTGGGTGATTTCCTCGATATGTCCGTAGATGCATATGGTCGCCCATGGTTTGGGCTATCGCATAATATACAGGACATTGGAATCTTTGCGACAACTACAGAGGGGCCAGCCCTACGGGGTGATGTGGCCGGATTGACAGTAATGCCGACCGGGGGCCCTGAGACACTTTGAGGTGAAATGATGGCAGCAGGACATGACCGAGTCGTTCGCGATAACGTCCACCGAGACATCGTCTTGGATGACGACATCAGTCGTTTGGTGGACACACGAACCTTCCAGCGCTTGCGTGACATCAAGCAGTTGGCAACATGTCACTATGTGTTCCCAACCGCAACGCATACACGATTTGTTCACAGTTTGGGTGCACAGCATCTCGCCGGTGTGCTATTGGAACACTTGGAAGCGGTCAACCCTGGTCGAATAACACCTGAAGATGCGCGTTTGGTTCGATATGCAGCACTGCTGCATGACATTGGCCATCCACCATTCAGTCATGCGCTTGAGAACGATCGAGTCTTTGCCAATTATCACCACCACGAAAAGTGGGGTCAGATGATTCTGGAAGACCCCGACAACGATCTTCGACAGGCACTCATCGAGTTGGTCGGGGAAGATGGACTTGCACGCTTGTTTTCGATTCTCGATGGAACCTGCGAACTCCCAGTGCTGAACGAAATTGTCAGTAGCCAATTGGATGTCGACAGGCTCGACTACCTCATGCGGGACCAAATCAATACAGGTGCCAAGATTGGAACCTTCGATGTATTCCGAATTTTCCGCGCCCTACGAATTGGAGAGGATGGACATCTCATGGTCACACGAGGTGGTGTAGCTGAGGTTGAGTCCTACCTGATGATGCGCTACCACATGTATCACAATGTCTACTTCCACAAAATGAATGCACTCACGACAGCCTATGTCATCCGCGCCCTCGTGCGCGCGCGTGAGTTGGTTCTCGAGGGAACGTTAACCGTCAGTGTCCGAATGAACCGGATGCTGACCGATGAGAATCTCTCAGTCAAGGATTATCTCGCATTGACAGACAGTCTGATTCACGCTGAACTCTCGGCCTTTGCCACCCACGATGACCGACTACTATCCAAGTGGGCCGGCATGCTTGCCAGTCGATCAGGGATGCACAAGAGTGTGCGCGTTCGAAACTTGACAGAGGTTGCATATTGGGGTGCGAGGGATACCATTGAACAGATTCTAACCGATGCGGGCCACGACCCGGAGGAAGACATGATCACAACCCGTGTGAGCAAGGAGGGTTACAGGCCCTATACCGATGGAATTCAAATTGAAGATGGCCGAGATATCATCGAGGTCAGTGAATTGGTTGCAAGCATCACAGCACCTCTGAATCACATCTTGCTATTCGTACCTGAAGATTGCCGTGAAGCAGCCGAGAATGCCATCAATGAAGCGATGGCTGGCGAGTGAAGGCTGAAGTGCTACGGCGTCACCGCGACATTACAGGACCCCTAGCTTAGTCTGGTTAGAGCGCCGAGCTCATAACTCGGTGGTCACTGGTTCAAATCCGGTGGGGTCCACCTTCTTTTGACGCGAACACTCTTGAACAAAGGCATACGACCGAAGGTCGATGTCGATGCCGAGGTGGACGCTTTCCCTCGTCGCGCTCCTGCTTCTTTCCTCACTCCCTGTGTCTCCGGTTACAGCGCAAGATAGCCCACTTCCTGGCATTGAAATCACCTGTGTCAACGAAGAGAATCCACTGTCCTTAGAAGTCTCCTCCAGCGGCGCACAAGCGGTTGCGATTTGCACCATCGAAAACCCCTCATCATTCAATGAGGACATCGAAATTGATTACGATGGAGATGGGCTAAGTGTCGCAGGTCCAGAAACTCTGTCATTGGCTGCTGGAGCCGAGGAAACAATCCAAATTTCAGTCTCAAGTAATTCAGTCGAATCAGTCGTTTACAACATGACAGTCTCAGTACAGGTTACCTCGGTTCAGGGCAGCCCTGATCTGGCCGATTTCCTTCAGGTATTCTTGCCATCTGATGAGACCAACATCATCGCTCAAGTCGCTGAGTTCGTCGATCTGCGGGTGACATCTCAACCCTCATCGTT
>CALCEF010000093.1 GCA_937901365.1 uncultured euryarchaeote
ACCTAGGCCAGCACCATCAGCGTTCAACTGATCATGAATTTCAGATTCAGAGATTCCCGATGCATTACCAGATTCTGCCAAGGAAGAATTGTACCATATCATTTCGAATGCCAACATCCCTGAACCTCCTTGGTTGTCACCCTGGATGGTTTGATTTTGCTCGTCATGCACGATTGTACCCGTCACTGTATCTGGCTCATCGTTACTAAATGCACATGAAGGAGATCCACCACTTGTTTCATCCTCGCCGAAATTCATCATGACCCTTACACCAACGACATTGTCACCATTTTCCCATGAATCGATTGAGTTCGTATTGAAATCAAGCATGAGCGTCTCCCCATCCATGACATACTCAGAACCATCAACAAAATCATCGACGAAAAGTGTAGAATCTATGGTATAATCACCCACACCACCCATTGAATCCGAAGAATCTGGGGCAGAGACAAGATAGCCAACTTCACCCGCCAAAAACACTAATCCAATCACGGAACCAATGGCTCCCAATTTCTTTCCATCTGGCCAATTGTATCTGCCAAGCGAAGACACTTCTGGAGTACGGACTTGATTCATGACAAAGTGAGCGATGAAGGCAGCACCCATACCTGGTACCGAGGGGAAGATCCCATCTGGTCCCGCTAATCCGAGCAAACTCCAACCGATGACTCCCACAAAGGCAGAGACCATCATCACCAGAGAATGTGTTGTATCCGGTTTGTAACCCATCCATCGAATGGTCAAGAGTGGGATGAATATACCACCGAGCCCGTACACAGCAAGAACCACGAGAACGAAGACAGAATCTCCACCAGGGATGTAGAGTCCACCAATTGAAATCATCGTCGCAAATGCAGCGACGACCAATGTCACTATTTTCGTGGTCTTGTGGTCTTCCCTCCATTCGGGCTTGATATCGTCTGTAATGGCTGCGGTACATGCGAGAACTTGACTGTCGGCAGTCGACATTGTTGCTGCAAAAATCGATGCAAGAATCATCCCTACACCAATGGCCGGCATCGTTTCCATCGCCAGCACAGGTAACCCCAATTCAGGGTCAAAATCACTCCCAGTGAATAGAACTCGACTTGCAAGACCGATGATGACCATCAGCGCAATGAACGGGGTTTGCCAAACGAAGAACCACACCATGGCTTGCTTACGGTCAGAATTAGACCCCAAGGTCATGACACGTGAGACAACTTGAGGTTGACCAGCAACACCAAGTCCACCGAGGAAGAATGCAAATGCCCACATTGAAAATCCAAATCTCAAGTCAGGTGGTAGAAATCTCACGAGAACCGGATCTTGAGCCTCCAAGCTACTGGTCAACCCACTAAAGCCACCAACTTCTTGCAGAGCAATCCAACACAGCATGGTTGAACCGACAAGCATGACACACGATTGAACAGCATCCGTCCAAATAGAAGCACGAATACCTCCCGCATAGCAGTAGGCTACAACGAGAACGAAGCCGATGAGAATTCCAGTCATTTCGTTCCAACCCATCATCACGTACAACGCCTTTCCACCAGACGTTAGTTGGGCTGCTGCATAGATGCTCAAGAAGAGCACAGACAACACGGCGGCCAACTTTGCTTCAGGTGCTCCAGCTTTTTCCGCCACGAGAGAAGACAATGAACGAACGCCACGATCCTGCCCTTCTTTCTGGATGAATTTGTACAACCAAGCCCAAGCTACAACTTGGCCAATGGTCGATACAATCCCCAACCAAAGAACATTGAAACCCATCATGTAGGTAAATCCAATGAATCCAATGAACATGTATCCAGAGTTCCATGTACTGACGGCAGATAGGGCAGCCAGCGCCGGATGCATTCCTCTTCCCGCAACAAGATAATCGTCAGTAGTGTCTTCTTTGACAAACATCGAAGCGAGACCGACACCTGCAAAAATAGACATGAAAAACAGGAATGAAAGAACCAACATCAATTCCATTAGAACACCTCAACTGAATAGGTCCGGTTTCCAAGCGGTAATTTTCCCTGTAAATGCAGACGCCATCACAGTTAGTGGGCTTGCAAGGTACAGTTTTCCGGGACCTGATCGGCCCTGGAAATTTCGATTGATGGCAGAGACAGTCACTTGTTCGGAATTGTCACTGACACCGGGTCCAGCGCCGATACAAGCACCACAACCCGGATCAATCAGTTTGACGCCTGCTTCGGCAAACATTGCAGTCCAACCGTTGCGCTCTGAGAGCTCCTTCACAGTTTTTGAACCAAATTGAATGTAACAATCAACCCCATCAGCCACTGTCAATCCAGCATCCAATGCTGCCTTTGTCACCATTGCATAGTAGGCGAAGTCATCATCCTTACCCGCGGTACAAGACCCCGCATAGGCAATATCGATTTTGACATCTCCAATTTCATCGATGTAAGCACCGTTGGTCGGATCGGAAGGAACACCTTCGTCAGGATTTCCGGGATGAGCGACCATCGGCCGAATCTCATCGAGATTAATCGTGTGGACTCCACCATCGTAATGCGCATCAGGGTCAGCAAATACGAAAGCGGAACGAATCTCTTCCTCAGTCAAATTTTCTCGCCGAGAAAGCAACCAATCAACGGTCAACTGATCAGGGTCGCAAATTCCAGTCTTGGCACTACATTCGGTCGCCATGTTACACAACGTCGCTCGTTCATCCATTGAAATCGATGCTAGGCCGGGGCCACCAAACTCCATCGAACGGTCAAGCGTATCGGAATGTTTCGCATAGTGCCACAATATGTGGAGAATCACATCTTTTGCAGTGCACCCAGGATTGAGCGTACCCGTTAATTCAAAGCGAATGCTTTCGGGAACTTTGACGAAAGCGAATTGGTTGTAGACGAGATTTGCATATTCAGTTGAACCGACACCGTAGGTCAGAGCATTGGATGCCCCACCCATGCAGGTGTGACTGTCGGTTGCTTGGATGAAATCGCCGACGTCGATGAATTCCTCTCTCGCCACTTGATGACAAATCCCTGGACTTACACCATCTTTTGCCGAGTAATCGCGAACGCCGGTGTGCCGTTGAAACGCTACCTGCAAATCTCTCAGCGTCTGAATCTTGTCAGCGAATG
>CALCEF010000094.1 GCA_937901365.1 uncultured euryarchaeote
GGACCATGGAGCAATGGGAATACTATGGTCAACAGTATCTCGACGAATTATCAGGTCACAACAATGGCTGATTGCGTAGCCATTCTAGGTCAGAGATGTACAATTGGCGGATGTCGTCTAATCCTAGTACAAGCATGGCCAATCGCTCAAGCCCCATGCCCCAAGCACAGACAGGCCATTGACAACCTAGGGGCTCAGTCACTTCTGGCCGGAAGATTCCAGCGCCACCCAATTCAAGCCATTGTCCACGCCACTTGACTTCGACCTCAAGCGATGGTTCCGTGTATGGGAAGTAAGCTGGTCGAACGCGAACTTCAGGGTATCCCATCTTTTCGTAGAATGTCTTGAGGGTGGTCACCAGCATCGGAAGGCTTGCTCCAGGTTCCATGATGATCCCCTCAATCTGGTGGAACTCCGGTAGATGGGTTCGATCGATGGTCTCCTTTCGGAAGACACGGCCAATGCCGAAAACACGACATGGAACGTCAGGTGAGTTGGCCAGATATTGGATTGTATTCACAGTGGTATGGGTTCTCAATAGCCCTTTTTGGCTTTCTTCAGTAGAGAACGTTCCACCCCATCCCGTACTCCCAGTTCCTCCACCATGTTCGTGAATGGCTGTCCAATCCTCAAGGTGCTTCTTGTCGATTGGAATTTTTTCTGGATTGGTTAGATAGAATGTATCTTGCATTTCTCTAGCGGGGTGGTCTTGTGGGATGAATAGCGCATCCATGTTCCAACCCGCAGTCTGGACAAAGTCCCCATCAATTTCGTCAAAGCCCATCTCTAGGAAGATGCTACGGATCCGCTCAATCAGCGCCATCATTGGATGGGGTCGTCCACCTGCTGGAACAGGTGCGTCCAGACCCACATCGTAGGATTTGAAATCGGCATCTCGCCATTCCTCACCTTGTAGAAGTTCAGGTGTTATCTGTACGACCTGCAACCGTTCGTCAAGTTCAGAATCAGGTAATTTTCGACCAGCCTCCGTCAACGTCCAAGTCCGGGTAGTCCCTTCCGTTGATTCAATCAACCCTT
Source organism: uncultured euryarchaeote (assembly GCA_937901365.1). GTDB lineage: Archaea > Thermoplasmatota > Poseidoniia > Poseidoniales > Thalassarchaeaceae > MGIIb-P. The sequence continues at coordinate 1,039 of CALCEF010000094.1, forward strand.
TCCGTTTGCGGAAATGAGCGAGAAGGTCAGTATCAAGATCCGATTCATCGGCCCCGCTTTCGCATTGTTCCAAGAAGGATTTGCGTGCCACTAAGGTGACAATTGCAGCATCTGTGGATTCAGGGAGGACAAAGGTACCATTCTCAAGTGCGCACCCTAGACCCTTCAACAATCCAATTCCAATCCCAGTCTCTTGCTTGGAGGTCACCCCACTGGATTGAAGGTCTTTCATGCCACGTTCATCTTCGGACTGTCCGGTCAACCAATCCCAGATTCTCTGTTCAAGAAGGCCGTTTTCAAGGGCTGCAGCCCCCTCGGGGCCGGGTGACCAAATCGTCGTCTTGGTTGAATCGATTTCCACCAGTCCATTTTCCGCAAGCGCCAATCCAGCGCCGGCTGCATGAGCTTGATCATCCCAATTGCAGGCGGCCAAGACTTCGTCCAAACTCCAAACATCAGTGGGTCGAGAGCGCAGTGCTTTCAGCATCCGCTTCTCGTTGTTGGACAGTTCCACACACAGGCCTCCATAGGAGGCCTCCCCGGCTCTTGCTCTTGACCGTTCCGCGAGAAAAGGGCATTCATTCTTCTTCTTCCCACAGTTCTAGGCCACAGCCGACACAAGCGTATGCGGCTGGTTTTGTGCCCTCATTCCATTCCAAATGTCCACAAGAACCGCACAGAATACTGGTTCGAATGGGTTCATCGAGAGTGGTGTCGACCCTGAACATCACAGAACCACCTGCGCCGGGTGGAAGCGGATCTGTGTCCGGAGTCCATTTGGCAATATCCTTCTCAGACAGGCCTTTCGGTTCTTCCTTCATGGAAATCGCCCACACCAGCATGAGGCTGCCGGCAATGCCAGCGGGTGCCGCAATGGCCAATCCACTCGCCCCAGGTAGTCCCGCAGAAATGCCAGCGGCCAGTAGAATCAATGTCCACGAAGCGATGAATAAGTTGGTGCGCAGATGTTGCACTGCTCCCCACCTCAGTATTTGATTGCAGTTCCATAGGCGAGAATCTCAACACCGGATGTCCTGTCTTTGCCACCCTTCGTCCTTGTCAACATGGTTGTTTCAATTCTCATGTTGATGACCTCATCAAACCCTTCTTCAGCGACTTTCTCACGAAGCCGTTGTTGGGCTTCTCTACGTGCCCAATCAACCACCTTTGTGAATACGTTGATTTGTCCTCCAAAAAGACTCATGATTCCACCAATCCACATTTGGACCCAACTGGGTGACATCACCACATTTGCCATCAGCATCTTTGTTTGCTTGATTTC
>CALCEF010000095.1 GCA_937901365.1 uncultured euryarchaeote
GGGCGACTATTGGATACCATGCCCGAAAATTCTCATGTTTTCTTCGGCTCCTTTGATAGCGATTATCGAAACGATATCGATGCCATGAACAATCGCGTGAATTCTTATCGGAATGGCTTGAGTGAAGAAGGCAAATCTTGGATCGATTCACATGTCCATTACATCAATCAACAAGGCGGCTCGATTGGCGGTTCATTAGGAAGTGTAATTGGGGATTGGAGCTCATTCTACTATGGAATCGATCGATTCCAACAATGGCGCGAAATCGGTTCTCTCTACAATTGGGCAGGGACACATAATGTCCAGTATCGTTTGGATTACATTGGAAAGATGCCTTTGCAGTTTAACGCAGAATTTCCGACTGAAATGCGTCGTCATGACCCGAGTGTGACGGTAGTTGACATCATGGTCGCGCAGCGTCACAGTGGTGGCTGGGGCGGTGGCCATTCATCACTGGCAAACGGGTCGTTCCCGAATGCTTCGGTGATGGAGACTTTCAACACGATGGAACTCTACATGCATCACGGTTGTAGTGAGCATCGTGATCGATATCAGAAGAGTGATGGATCCTATGGGGGATGTCACGAATGGGATTACAGCCAGTATATGCAAATTTGCGATGAGGTTGGAAACGCCTCAACATGTGGGACAGAATTTGGCTACTGGATTACCACATATGGGCGAGAAGGTCGATGGCTGACTGACATTTCTCCTCGTCTTTTTGAATTACAAGAAGGTGGAGATCACATGTTCCGCTATCGCGGGGCTAATGGGGGGTGGCTCAATGTCAGCGTATATCTGTCAAATTGGGATGACGATGGCCTCCGTCCCACTTACGGCGAATTGGCATTCAATGGTGGTTCATTCCGTGGTGAATACAACAACGAATCGCAATACAAACGTGTCCATGATTTACAAGTCCCAGAAGGGACAGAGAGAATCGAAATCTATGCTGTTATCACCGGTCATGGATTTGGTAAGGACAACGCGAACTGTGCCGAATTCTGTAACCATGAACATCGATACAGCATGAATGGATTCGTGACGCAAGAAGATCACCCTATGGCAGGGAACAGCACTGTCGGCAGCGACAACGAGGGTTGTGCAAAGGAGATGCACAACGGTGCCCAAGCCAATCAACTAGGTTCGTGGCCCTATGGGCGCGCGGGTTGGTGTGCTGGACAAGACGTCAAGCCATGGACATACGACATCACCCATTGGATTGACGCATCCGGTATCCAAAACAGTTTGAGATACCAAGGGTTGTATAATGGCCAAAATTATGTTCCACAAAACGAACAATCTGGAGC
>CALCEF010000096.1 GCA_937901365.1 uncultured euryarchaeote
TACGGCGTGTGAATATCGATGGTTGTAGTCGCATCGATGTCTTTGCTCACTACCGATTCAACAAGTCGCACACGCGCGCGTACGCGAACAGCTTCCAACCATTCAGTGTCTACGAGGGCCTCCAAATCGATATTGTTGGCCTCCATGTGGTTTTTGATTGCAACATTGGCCTGAGGGAGGAATGGGTATCGCGCTGTGACGACGGGGTCCTCGATGGCTGGAGGCTGCAATGGCATCGGCATGGAGTGTCTACCGGGTGAACGAGGGTTCTTCAAGGCTCTCTATACCTCCGGCTGAATGTGGACCCCTCTGTTCTTCCCGACCTGATTGATATTCAGGATGAAATCAGAACTGATTTCGGTTGGAAATTGGAAGACGACTTAATCTCTGCAAGAGAACTCCGAGATACCTGTGATGAAAAGTCGTGGGCCGAACCGACATGGACAGAAAAGGGTCGTGAAACAACCCGGTTGAACCTCCAAGAGAGGTTGATCTCCAAACCATTGACCATCCTTGGAGCCGCCGCTGATGCTGAAGATGTAAGGGGTGCAATCGAAGATGGACACGCGATTATCGCTGCAGACGGAGCCGTGGGCGTCCTTAACGAAGTAGAGTTCCCTGAAATTGCATGGGACGCATTGCAATGTGTCGTCAGTGATGCCGATGGAGATGAAACCCATCTAGCGATGGCAGCTGAACGAGGTGTAATCTTCAGTCTACATGCGCACGGAGACAACATCGATGAATGGACATCCTTTCTCGATGTCTTGCACATATATTCTACTCCAATCATCCTGACACATCAAACCCCTGAAACCATTCTGGGCATGCACAACCCTGGTGGATTTACCGATGGGGATCGGGCAGTTTGCCTCGCTTTATCGATGAACGTCTCGCCGAGCGAACTCACTCTGAGGGGTTTTCGAACCGACATCATTGGGCGGTGGACAGGCTCAACAGTTCCAGAACGAAAGATGCGTAAATTAGAGTGGATGAGACGCATCGTTGAGATTGCGGGGGTGGAGATGTGAATCTGGTTCATGAGGCGATGGCTCGCGAATCCAGCCCCGATGGCAAGAAACCCAAGAAGAGTGCAAAGAGTAACGCGCGAACCAGATTTTTCGCGACACTCATCACTTGGATTTTGTTGAATCTTATCTGGTTACAAGCATCACAAGCAGTCGCCATCAATGAAGTCAATGAACATGGTCGCGATGTGAATGGAAAATATACTCTTGATGTACCCAATATGATGGGCATGGATCGAGAAACTCCAGTCGAATTGACCTGTGATTTTGAGCCAAAAAATTCGACATCTCCAGTCGTTTTTGTTCGCATAGAGTACGAAACCCCATCGGGTGATTTATCGACAATATGGGAGGGCAACTCAACAGATGAATGCCAAACAACATCATTGTCATTAATCCCTGGGAAACACATCTTTTACACGACAGTAATCCAAGGTGAAAATGCAGACTTGTATCCCTCTCGAAATCTGAGCGCTGAAATGAATCTAGGTATGCAGATTTGGCAACCCTTCCGCGTTGAGGGATTCATTGTAGCAAACGCTCTCGGGTTGTTTTTGGGAATCGCAGACCGAGCCATTCGCGGCATCATTCGAAGGCGAAAGGAATCACTCGTTCGCAACATGCCTCTACACAAGCGACGCCAGAAGGAAGAATGGGAGCAAATCGCCCATTCAATGTCTGGCGGAGATGCTGTTGAAGTTGACGATTTGATTGGATTCCAACCGCAAGGTGCTGATGAAAGCATGGAGATGCAACGGCGGAGGATGCGGGAGCAATTTGCAGCCCAATCTGCAGAAGCCGATGGTGACACCGATGCATTTGTCGATGATGAAGCCGTTGACCAAGATGATGAATTGGGCCCTGGAACAACCGAGGGTCTGACAGGAAAGGTCGAGGCAGATCGCAATATTCGAACAGTTGGCGATCTCTGGCGTAGACTGAGTGGAAATGAAGCCAGTAAGAAGAAAAAACGCTGATTATGCACTCATGAAATCATTGAGTGTAAACACGGTCACGCGATCGTTCTTGAACAATGAATCAGCGCTATTAATCAATCCTTCAACACGTTGTTGAGTATAGAGATCAACCTCATAATGTTCGATTACATGCTGCATCACTCGGATGTATTTACGGACAGCACCTTCACTGACTGTAAGGGCCAGATTACCACCACAAAGGTGCGCTTCACCGCGGGCGAAATCAATACCTGAGCGCATGCCTTGATTCCCTCGACCCTTGTCGACACCCTTGATGCATTTTCCTGACAAGGGAAACCGCCGATATGATTCACCACAGCGAACACATCGGAATTTTTGTCGCGTGAATGCGAGCAGATTCCCACGTAAATCTGGAAGGAAATGCGACTCGACTACTTGACTGGCAACCTTTCGAACATCAACACCTCGTAATTGTTGACACAGGAGCAGTTGTGCATTCATCTTGTCAATCATGGTATCCAGTGTCTTGTAGGACGAATTTGTTGGACCCGAATCAATGGATTGTGCATCGTGAGTGAAGCCATATCCTCGAAGGGCCCCAACGGTTCCTTTTCGTCGATCGACAATATCCATTTGATTCGCAATATCTGATGGGTTCGGTTGTTCTTGAGTAGCCTCGTAAAACCCTCTGTGATACCACCAAGCGGTATCGACGTTGAGGGCTTCCTTGTCGAGTTCTTCAGGATTGAGGCGAGTCGAGAGTGTCAATGGTGCATCCATCCTACCTCCACGATTGCTTGGTAACAACTCTCGACTGAAGTTTAGTAGACAATCCAGCAATAGAATAAGCGCATCCTCATCTCCATCACAGTTTCGTCGTTTGGCTGCATGATACAGTGTATGTCCATATCCAGCACTGGCGTCTGACCAACCGATAATTCGTGTCAAGACACCCCCAGATGTGTGTGGTGCAAGGCCCACACATAGGTGGCCGACGAGATCATCAGCTGTGGTTGCATTGTAGAACGAATCCATCCCATAGAACCGTTCTAGCAACTCATCGACAAAAGCAGCGGCTCGGAGAAGGTAACTCTCGGCTTTACGACTGATAATGAAATCTTGAGGATACAATTCCAATATTTGATCCATCTTGGTGAGTGGCGCACCATCGATATCGTGCGTGTAACCCAATTCGACCAATTTCTCAACATCGGTGCCGATATCCTTCGGCTTGAAGTGTGTCACAGGAACATCAATCATATCGAATCGAATGGTGCCAGCCTTGAATGAAGGAAGTTGGTGTTTGGCTCGAAGAATTCCTTTTTCCAGCGGTTCAGGATATCGCTCAAGAGAGGTCAATCCTTTGACACCCTTGAATTTCTTCGGGATTCGATCAAGTCCCATCTTGATTCGTTTCGTTTCAAGGAGCGCGGGGAGATTCACGGATTGATTGATTCCTTTCCGTCGACCATTCGAGGGCCTACCATCCTCGATCGGTTTGGTTTTTCCACCACATTCTGTGGGGTCATCTGGAATCATTCGATGATGACAAATTGTGTAAGGCGAACGCTGGCCACACTTGATGCACTCCCTTGTCCCCATTGTTACGAGAATAGTGCCTTTGTTGGCTGCTTCGGTAATCAATCGCTGAGGCCCTCCTTCATTTCCGATTGGGAAAATACAGTGTGGCTTTCCTTTCATCTCTCGAGGGGCGGCTTTTTCGGGCCGACCCATGCGACAACCGATTCTGCACGGCGCTGCTGCAACCCAGCGGAGGTCGCTGCATTTTCTGACCAACCAAAGTGCCCCATCGACTCCATGTTCATCCAGCAAAGCCTCTGCCGCTTCAAGCGCAGATGGATTTGCGGGCCCCTGATCGACGATTTCTTCGGCTGCTTTACGCCCTTCTGCATCAGTTTCTGCAATACCCAGCCCCCTCTGTCTCGCAGCGGTTTCTGCAGCGATTCGCAGTGTTGCACGTTGATTCTCAAGGTCCTCTTTCCTTTTCAGCTCAGAATCACAAATCTGACGGGCGTCAACCAATTTCTTCAGTCGCGAAGTGAGGTGTGCATCCGCATCAACACGAATTTCCACCTGCTTTCCATCGCTTGAAATTTGCAATCCCAAACCCTCGATAAGCGGTTGCCATCCGTGCATGATGAGAAGATCTGCACCGTCGTGTATGTGAGGTATTCCAAGAATCATCAATGCAGATTTGATGACCCCATGTTCTTGGTGATGTGTACCATTTGGCCATTTGCCAAGAACAGAATCTGAGATTTCTTGGAGTTGGCCAGGCATCTTTTCAGGGACGGAGTTACGCACACTCACTTTCGCCGATTGGTTTTGACCACTCATGGGCAACTCCGCTGGAGTGTGGTCAATCGGTTCCCAATTCTCAACTGCACCCGGCAAGCGCATCCAATTTCGGTCAGGGTGTGGATGGGTTGAGATTCCATCTTCGGGGTGGGACGCCGCCTCGACTTTCCCTTTCAGCAGCATTTCGATGACATGTGGGGCGAATTCCAGAGGAAGATCATTCCACCATAGATTCCAAGGAGGTGGTATCGCGGTCAAAAAGTTCCGAGAAATTTCAACCACAGTATCCCAATCAAGCGTCATTTTTCTTAATTCGCGTTGCCATTGACGCTGTCTACGATGGTTTGCAAGATTGTCGTCCGCGTCATCAACAGAACCTGTAGAAGGCACACCATCGGGTAAACGACGTCGTGAAACTCCAAGCATTTCTGCGAATTGCTCCACTTTTTCTTCAGATTTCAAGGCCTCCAACAAGTCGCTGGCGAACCAATCTGAAACATATCCGGAAGGTACCAATGGTTTGTTGTTCTCTGCAAATTCTCCATATCCAATCATCAATTCTCCATTGTCCCAAATTGAAAGTACATCATCTTCGATTCTGTGCCACATTTCTGTTGATTGGATTCGACCATAGCGACCACTGGTGAGCAAGACAGTGGGTCCATCCAATTCATCGCAGGGAACAACAGCGCAGGCTTTTCCTGGCCGTTCGATTTTCATCTGTGTTCCAACGGCCAAAAAGTCCCCCATCGCATGCATTGAGGCTGGATTCACACCGGCTGCTGCAAGCCCAGAAGTTCGCGGTCGCCCATAGCGCAATCGGAATCCACCGGGTGTATTGGGTTCTCCGAATACTGGCCGACCGGCGATGATATCACCCATAAATCGATCATCAGTCTTGATTTTTCGTCGCTTTGCTGTGGTTGATGCACCACTCTTTTTCTGCCTTGAAGCAAATTCTGAAATGAAATCCCAACCAGGAATTTCCAATCGCTCAGTGTGTTTCTGAATCTTTGCCGCCTTCAGGCACAAACCTTCACCGATCACCAACATGACACCGCCACGAATTCGCTTGCGGTATGCGTTGCTCGGAGGCGGCTCCACGATATTACGAACCTCTGGATATCCTGCACATTCGATATCTTCGGTTTCTTCCCCATTGACCATGATTGGACAGGCTCTGACAATCATTTCGATTTCTTCCGGGGGGGGCTTGTATTGCAACCCTCCACGGTAGACACCAAATTCTTCCTTCACACGCTC
>CALCEF010000097.1 GCA_937901365.1 uncultured euryarchaeote
GATATCGGTACTGTGGACATGGTCATACAGCTGGGATCACCTGGCTCCATCGCAACTGCACTACAACGAATTGGTCGCGCAGGCCACCATGTTGGGGGCATTCCCCGCGCCCGATTCTTACCTACTTCATCCCATGACCTACTCGAATTGGTTGCGCTTCAGGGCGCCATTATGTCAGGTGAGATGGACCTCTTGCGTTTTCCGAAGAATTGTCTCGACGTACTTGCACAATTCATCATTGGGCTGACAATATGCGGCGAAATCGACATGGATGAGGCATATTCAATCATCACATCTGCCTACCCATATCGCAGCCTCTCATATGATGATTATATCGAAGTTCTTGACTTGTTAGAGGATGAGCGCAGAGTTTGGGTTGATTGGGAACAAAATATCATCGGAAAGCGGGGTTATGCGCAGATGATCTACTATACGAATATCGGAACAATTGCTCCCGATAACAACTACTTGGTGTTTAGTGCAGATGGAACAATGATCGGCCAATTGTCCTCTTCTTTCGTACAAAATATTCGGCCCGGTGATGTCTTCCTTCTGGGCGGTTCGACCTATCGTGTCCACCGAATTCAAGCCAGTCGTGTGAGTGTAACTCCTGTGACAGGATATCGACCAACGGTTCCATCTTGGTCTGGGGAAGCAATGAGTAGGACGCGTGAACTTTCTCAAGCCGTCCTCAATTTATTGAATGCAACCGTCACCACTATCCGCCGCGGAAAGGACCCTAGGCAATTGCTCTCTGGTGCCTATGGTTTGTCCGATCCCGTGACAGAATCCCTTGCCAGATTCCTTGAAGAACACACCATTGAGTCAATTCAGGTCCCAAGTCCCGATAAGATTCTCATTGAACAAATCATGAATTCACCCGTTCCAACCTACATCATCACCACGTGCCGCGGGCGAGCTTTCAACATGGCACTGGGATATTTCATGGCGGGATTGTGTGATTTGAATAACATCCATGTTGTCGAAATGTCATTCGACGAAAATTCGTTCTTATTCAAAACAGGTCAAGAGATTGACACCAAGCAGATTTATCCAATGTTCAAGGACAATCAACGCGACGCTGTGCTGCAGAGATATTTGCTTGACAGCCAACTCTTCGCCAAGAGATTCAGAGAAGTTTCTGGCCGTTCGATGATTGTACCACGAAGAATCGGTGCTGATGAGGTCAGTCCCAAACAGTTCCAGCAAAAATCCGAGAAGGTTTTCCGCGAACACCGCCAACATGCTGATAGCCTGCTGATTAGAGAGGCCCAAAACGAAATTTTCCATACAGATTTGGACATGGAGGAACTCGAAAATTTCGTCAACAGGATGGAAGATGAAGGAGTTAGAATTGTACATTCAAGGGTTACCTT